>CAZFBC010000284.1:0-2917 GCA_964517245.1 uncultured Eubacteriales bacterium
CCGGCGAACATCCCGCCGCGGCCGAGGAGGCCGATGACCGTCCGCTGGATCCCGGTGACCTTGCGGAAATTCGTCCCCCACCTGTCGAGGTCCTCCAGCGCCTTCTTGAGCGCGGCTTTCTGCTCCTCGGAGAGGTCGGTCCGGAGAAGCGCCGGGTCGATCTGCCGCTTGAGGCTCGCGGCCAGGTTCTGCGTGGTCGCGGCCGGGGGGTCGAAGCGCAGGTCCCAGGCGACGCGGTTTACGCCGGCGTCGGCGTCGTCGAGAATGAACGTTGTCTTGACGGCCGCGTTGGCGGGATCGGAGATCTCCAGGGTCGCCGGCACCTGCGGCCTGGCCTTGAGATAGAAGTGGACGAGGGCCCCTTCGGGCGGGTTCTCGCCCTTGAAGAAGAGGTCGCCGCGGCCGTAGCCGCCGCGGGCGACCCGCAGCCAGCGCGTCCCGGGCTTTTCAACGTCGAACAGGGCGACTTCGCCGTCGGGGAGCCCGCCGGCCGTCCGGCGCAGGGCCGTGATGTCGTCGAGGATCCACAGGCCGCGGCCGTGGGTCGCGGCGACGAGGTCGTGCTCGCGGGGGTGGATGACGAGGTCGTGGCAGGCGACCGTCGGCATGTTCCGCTTGAGGCTCGACCAGGAGGCGCCGGCGTCGCGGCTGAAGAAGACGCCGAACTCGGTGCCGAGGAAGAGCAGGTCCTTGTTGACGAGGTCCTCGCGGACGACGTAGACGGGCTGGCCGTCGGGGATGCCGGCGGACGCCGGCTTCCAGGTCTTGCCGAAGTCGGTCGTCTTGAAGACGTAGGGGCGGAAGTCGTCGGAGCGGTGCCCGTCGAAGGCCGCGTAGCAGGTGCCCTCGTCGAAGCGCGAGGCCTCGACCCGGCTGCACCAGGCGCCGGGCGGGACGCCCTTGATGTTCGGCCGGACGTTGGCCCAGTTGGCCCCGCCGTTGCGGGTGACCTGGACGTTGCCGTCGTCGGTGCCGACCCAGATCAGGCCGGGGACGCGGGGCGACTCGGAGACCGTGATGATCGTGCAGTGGGTCTCGGCCCCCGTGACGTCGGGGGTGATGCCCCCCGTCGGCGTGTCGGTGCCGCGGTCGCGGGCGCCGAGCTTGGTCTTGTCGTTGGTCGTCAGGTCGGGGCTTATGATCATCCAGTGCTCGCCCCGGTCGGTCGACCGGAACAGATGGTTGCCGCCGAACAGGAGCGTCTGCGGGTTGTGCGGCGAGAGCACGATCGGCGAGCTCCAGTTGAAGCGGAAGGGGCCGCGGTCGGCCTGCCGCGAGGGCGGCGCGGCCGGGTCCGGCTTGGGGGCCGGCGGCTCGGCCGGGACGAAGTCCTTGTAGTTGACGATGTTCTGCCGGGTCGGCCGGATCTGTTTGGACTCGCGCGTTTCGACGTTGACCCGCTGGATCGCCCCGCCCTGGCTCTCGAGGTAGACCGTGCGCCAGTCCTGGGGGTCGTTCTGGGTGTGGAAGCCGTCGCCGCCGCCGATGTTGTACCAGAAGTCGGTCAGGATCTGGCCCTCGCGGTGCATCGACGGGCCGCCCCAGGTGCCGTTGTCCTGGAGGCCGCCGTAGACGTGGTAGGGGTCGCGCATGTCGACGCTCGCGGCGTAGAACTGGGCCGCGGTGAGGTTGTCGAAGAAGACCCAGCTGCGCCCGTGGTCGTAGGTGAGGGAGGCGCCGCCGTCCTGGCCGACGTAGAAGCGGTTCTTGTTCGTGGGGTCGAGCCACATGGCGTGGAAGTCGGGGTGGAGGCCGCCGATCGAGCCCCAGTTCTTGCCGCCGTCCTGGGAGAAGCTCATGGTCGTGGCCAGGTAGTAGACCCACTTGTCCTCGAGGGGGTTGATGTAGATGTGGCTGTAATAGAACGGCCGGTTGTTCCCCCTGAACACGAACGTCCAGGTGGCGCCGCCGTCCTCGGAGCGGTAGATGCCCGTGCCGAGCTTGGTCATGTCGTCGTACTCGGGGTTGGGTTTCTGCACGGTCCCCTCGCGGATCGTCGCCTGGGGCTGGAAGCCGTGCTCGACGATGGCCGCGAGGACGTCGGGCTTGGAGCGGGAGATGGCCAGGCCGATGCGGCCGAGGTCGCCCGCGGGCAGGCCTTTGGTCAGCTTGGCCCATGTCCTGCCGCCGTCGGTCGTCTTGAAGATGCCGCCGTTCGGCCCGCCGGAGTCGAAGCGCCAGGGCCGGCGGAGGCGCTGCCAGAAGGCGACGTAGAGGGTCTCGGGGTCGGCCGGGTGCATGACCAGGTCGATGGCCCCGGTCTTGCCGTCGTTCGGCAGGCCCCCGGCGAGCTTGGTCCAGGTGGCGCCGCCGTCGACCGTCTTGAACAGGCCGCGGTCGCCCGTGTAGCCCCAGGGGTGGCCCGAGGCCGCGACGTAGACGACGCCGGGGTCGTCGGGGTGGGTGACGACGCGGGCGATCGTCTGCGTCGTCTCGAGGCCCATCCGGGCGAAGGTCTTGCCGCCGTCGGTCGACTTGTAGACGCCGTCGCCCCAGGCGACGCTGTTGCGGACGCACTCCTCGCCGGTCCCGACCCAGATGATGTTCGGGTCCTTCTGGAAGAAGGCCACGTCGCCGATGGAGGCCGAGCCGTAGGTGTCGAAGATGGGCTCCCAGGTGGTGCCGGCGTTCACGGACTTGAAGACGCCGCCCGAGGCCGAGGCGACGAGGACCTGGGTGAAGTCGGAGTCCAGGGCCTCGAAGTCGGAGATGCGGCCGACCATGTTGGCCGGGCCGATCGACCGCCAGCGGAGATGCCGGGTCAGGCCGGCGGCGTCGGGGCCGGGCGCGGTCGGGGCGGCTTGCGGGGCCGCCAAGGCGCCGCCGAGGGCCAGGACCAGGAGCAGGGTGAAGACGGCCCGTAGGGAACGTGCGGGGGTGTGATTCACGGAGACCTCCTCGAGTGACGTAGGCGAAG
>CAZFBC010000285.1:0-2909 GCA_964517245.1 uncultured Eubacteriales bacterium
CCTTCTTGTTTCTTGACTAATCTGACGGCATGCCCAGCCGCCGCGATTTCCTGAAGGCCGCGGCGCGGGCGGGGACGGGCGTTGCCGCCCTATCCCTCGCCGGAGCCGCCTCCTGCCGCCACGCCGCCCGGACCAAGCCCAACATCGTCCTCGTCCTGGCCGACGACCTAGGCTACGCCCAGCTCGGGTGCTACGGGGAGACCCGGATCCGGACGCCCCACATCGACCGCCTGGCCGCCGAGGGGACGCGCTTCACCCGGGCCTATTCCGGCAGCCCCGTCTGCGCGCCGTCGCGCTGCGTCCTCCTCACCGGGAAGCACACCGGCCACGCCCACGTCCGCGACAACCTGGAGATCCAGCCCGAGGGTCAGGCGCCGCTTCCGGCCGGAACGGCGACGCTCCCGGGCCTGCTCCGCGGCGAGGGCTACGCCACGGGCCTGGTCGGCAAGTGGGGCCTGGGCTTCCCCGGCTCCGAGGGCGACCCCCTGCGGCAGGGCTTCGACCGCTTCTTCGGCTACAACTGCCAGCGCAAGGCCCACAACCACTACCCGCCCGAGCTCTGGAGCGACGGCGAGCGGGTCCGGCTCGACGGCAACGACGGGGGACCGACCGGGCGCCATTACGCCCCCGACCTCTTCGAGAAGGAAGCGCTCGACTTCATCGAGGCCAACCGCGGGCGGCCCTTCTTCCTCTTCTTCGCCACGACCGTCCCGCACCTGGCCCTCCAGGTGCCCGGGGATTCCCTGGCCGAGTACGCCGGCCTCTGGCCGGAGACGCCCTACGCGGGAGGCCGGGGCTACCTGCCCCACGCCGCGCCGCGGGCGGCCTACGCGGCCATGGTCACGCGCTTCGACCGCAGCGTCGGCCGGATCATGGCCCTTATCGGCCGGCTCGGCCTCGACCGCGACACCCTGGTCCTCTTCGCCAGCGACAACGGCCCGACCTACGACGTCGGCGGCTACGACCCGGACTTCTTCCGGGGCGCGGGCGGCCTGCGCGGCCACAAGGGCCAGGTCTACGAGGGCGGCATCCGCGTGCCGCTCATCGCCCGGCGGCCCGGCGCCGTCCCGGCCGGCCGCGCGAGCGGCGCGGACGTCGCCTTCCAGGACCTCCTGCCGACCCTCCTCGACGCCGCCGGGGCCGCGGCGCGCGTCCCGCGCGACGTCGACGGGCTGAGCCTGAAGCCGCTCCTGGAAGGACAGGACGGCGGGCCGGCCTTTCGCGACCGGACCCTCTACATGGAGTTCCCGGACTACGGCGGCCAGCAGATGGCCCGCCTCGGCCGCTGGAAGGCCGTCCGCCGCGGCCTCGCCGGGAACCCCGCCGCCCCGGTCGAGCTCTACGACCTCGAGGCCGACTCCGGCGAGACGACGGACCTCGCCGCCGCGAACCCGGCTGTCGTCGCCGAGCTCCAGCGGATCCTGGCCCGGGAGCGCCGGCCGTCAGCCGAGTTCCCCTTCCCGGCGCTGGATTAGGTTTGACCCCATCTTGCCGGTCTGCTACCCTTAGCCCGTGCCCAGCCGCCGTGAGTTCGTGAAATCCCTCGGCGCCGGGGCCGCGGGCGCGAGCCTCGCGGCCTGCGGCCTCCTCCGGCCCGGCCCGCCGCCGAACGTCGTGATCATCCTGGCCGACGACCTCGGCTACGGCGACCTCGGCTGCTACGGCGCGGCGGACATCGGGACGCCCAACCTCGACCGCATGGCCGCCGAGGGCCTCCGCTTCACGGACTTCCTGGTCCCGCAGGCGGTCTGCAGCGCCTCCCGCGCGGCCCTGCTCACGGGCTGCTACCCGAACCGGGTCTCCGTGCTCCACGCCCTGATGCCGTGGGCGGAGAACGGCCTCGCCGCCAGCGAGGAGACGATCGCCGAGCTGCTCCGCGAGCGCGGCTACGCCTGCGGCGTCTTCGGGAAATGGCACCTCGGCCACCGCCCCGAGTTCCTGCCGCTTCGCCACGGCTTCGACGAGTATTTCGGCATCCCCTACTCGAACGACATGTGGCCGGTCGGCTACGACGGCGCTCCCGTCGGCCCGGACGACCGCCGGGCCCGCTACCCCTACCCGCCGCTCCTCGACGGCGACCGCCCGGCCGGCGAGGTCCGGACCCCGGCCGACCAAGACCGGCTGACAGGGCTCTACACGGAGCGGGCGGTCCGCTTCATCGAAAGGAACAGGCGCCGCCCCTTCTTCCTCTACGTCCCGCACTCCATGCCGCACGTGCCGCTCGGTGTCGCGCCGGAATTCCGGGGCCGGAGCCGGCGCGGGCCCTACGGCGACGTCGTCACGGAGATCGACGCGTCGGTCGGCCGGATCCTCGGCGCCCTGCGCGAGGCCGGGCTGGACCGCAGGACCCTGGTCGTGTTCCTCAGCGACAACGGCCCCTGGCTCAACTTCGGGAACCACGCCGGCTCGGCGGGCCCGCTGCGGGAAGGCAAGGGCACCGAGTGGGAGGGCGGGGTCCGCGTCCCGTGCGTGATGCGCTGGCCGGGACGGATCCGGCCCGGTTCCGTGTGCCGGGACTTGGTCGCGTCCATGGACATCCTGCCGACGGTCGCCGCGGCCGCCGGGGCCCGGCTGCCGGCCCGGGCGATCGACGGCCTCGACCTCCTGCCCTTCCTCCTCGGCCGGGCCGGCTCGCCGCCCCGCGAAGAGCTCTACTACTATTACGGGACCGAGCTCCACGCCGTGCGCCGCGGGCGCTGGAAGCTGCACGTGCCCCACGCCTATCCTTCCTACGAGGGCCAGGAGCCCGGCCGGGACGGCTTCCCGGGGCCGACCGTCCGGCGGGAGACGGGCTACGCCCTTTTCGACCTCGGGAGCGACGTCGGGGAGCGGACGAACCTGGCCGAACTCCATCCCGCGGTCGTCGAGGAGCTGATGGCGGTCGCGGAGAAGGCCCGCGCGGACCTCGG
>CAZFBC010000286.1:0-1493 GCA_964517245.1 uncultured Eubacteriales bacterium
ATCCTCGTCTTCGCGCTGCTCGACCGGCTGGACATCGTCATCGTCATCCTGCTCTGCGTGCCCGTCCTCAACATCCCGTACCGTTTCGTCCGCTTTTGGATCGTCGAGCGGCCTGACGAAAGGCCGCCGGCGGGACCGGCCTAACGGTCCCGGTCAAAGGAGCTTCCGTCATGACAGAGATCCGCAGAGGATCGGATATCGCCCCGGCGAAGGGCCGGCTCGGCGTGCTCTTGCCCGGCATCGGGGCCGTGTGTTCGACCATGCTGACGGGCGTTTTCGCCGCGCGCAAGGGGCTGGCCCGGCCCGTCGGCTCGCTGACCCAGACGGGGAAGATCCGCCTGGGGAAGAGGACCGAGGGGCGCTTCGACCTCATCAAGGACTTCGTCGGCCTGGCCGGGCTCGACGACCTGGTCTTCGGGGGCTGGGACGTCTTCCCGGACTCCGCCTACGCGGCGGCGGCCAAGGCCGGGGTGCTGACCCGGGAGCACATCGACCTGGTCAGGGACGAGCTGGAGGCTATCGAGCCCATGCCGGCCGTCTTCGACCGGGCGTTCGTCCACAACCTCGACGGGACGAACGTCAAGAAGGGGGCGTCGAAGAGGGCCTTGGCCGAGGCGCTGATGAAGGACATCGACGACTTCCGGACACGGCAGCGGACGGACCGGATGGTCATGTGCTGGACGGCGTCGACCGAGGCCTATCATCCGGCCTCGGGGGTCCACGCCGGCCTCGAGGCGTTCGAAGCGGGGCTCGAGGCGAGCTCGCCCGAGATCAGCCCCAGCCAGATCTACGCCTACGCGGCGCTGAAGATGGGGGTCCCCTACATCAACGGGGCGCCGCACGTCACCACGGACTGCCCGGCGCTGCTCGAGCTGGCCGCGGAGAAGGGCGTCCCCGTGACGGGCAAGGACTTCAAGACGGGCCAGACCCTGATGAAGACCATCCTGGCCCCGGGGTTCGCGGCGCGCCTGCTGGGGATCTCGGGCTGGTTCTCGACGAACATCCTCGGCAACCGCGACGGGATGGTCCTGGACGACCCGGAGTCGTTCCGCTCCAAGGAGATCTCCAAGCTCGGCGTCCTCGACACCATCCTGCGGCCGGACCTCTATCCCGAGCTGTACGGGAGCTTCTACCACAAGGTCGACATCAACTACTACCCGCCGCGCGGCGACGACAAGGAGTCGTGGGACAACATCGACATCTTCGGGTGGATGGGCTATCCGATGCAGGTCAAGGTCAATTTCCTGTGCCGCGATTCCATCCTGGCCGCCCCGGTCGCGCTGGACCTCGTCCTGTTCACCGACCTGGCCGCGCGGGCCGGGATGCACGGCATCCAGGAGTGGCTGTCCTTCTACTGGAAGAGCCCCATGGTGCGGGAGGGACTCTACCCCGAGAACGACCTGTTCGTCCAGCGCAGCAAGCTCATGAACACCCTGCGCTACCTGATGCGGGCGGAGCTCATCCACCACACCGGGCTCGACTACTACTACGAC
>CAZFBC010000286.1:1593-2891 GCA_964517245.1 uncultured Eubacteriales bacterium
ACCCCTACTTTTTCTTGGCGGTCCACTCCATCTCGCGGTCCATCATGGAGAAGGTGCCCTTCATGGTGTCGCCTTCGACGGTGCCCTTGTACTCCATGACCATCTCGCCCATGGGGCTCTGGCGGACGACCTTCCATTCGATCTTGTCGCCCTCGACCGTGCCGTCGGCCACGATCGGGTCGCCGCCGCGGAAGCCGGGCATGGTGACCTTGATCTTGCCGCCTTCCTGGACGATGGTGATCTCGCGGGTCATCATCTCGCCGCCGCGGCCCGGGGACGACATCTCCCAGGTGCCGGTGACGTCGACGGCCCAGACGGCGATCGCGAGGACAGCCATGACGGCCAAGGCTGAAAGAGCGATTTTCTTCATATGCGTGACTCCTTTCTGTGAGTGCCTGTCTACATCTTGTTAGACTCGGCGGGGCGGGTTTTCTTCCGGGCCTCCCCGGGGCCCCGGCCCCCCTATTTCTCCCGGCGGACGACGGCCAGGACGACCCGTCCGACCGCCGCCAGCGTGTTCCGGTCGATCTTGTCCAGGGTGTCCCCGACGGTGTGCCAGGCGGCGGTGAACCCGCCCCGGCGCGAGTCGTAGTCGATGATGTCCGCGGTCGGGATGCCGGCGATGCGGTTGACGTAGAGGTGGTCGTCGATGAGAGGGTCGCCGTCCCTGTCGACGAAATGCTTCCCCAGGCCCAGCTCGCGCGCCGCGGCCCAGATCTTCCTCACCACGGCCGGAGCGTAGTGCGTCGAGGTCCCCTCCCTGAGGAAGACGGCGTCCGGCGCGCCGACCATGTCGAGCAGGACGCCGAACCGGGCCCTGTAGCCGGGGACGTGGGGATTGCGGGCCCAGTGCTGGGAGCCGAGGCCCCAGCTGTCGTTGGCGTAGCCCTGCCAGTTCTCGTGCTCGCCGAAGTCCTCGAGGTCGAAGAGGACGATGTCGACGCCGACGGCCGCCCGTTCGACCGAGAGGCACCGGGCGACCTCGAGCAGGACCCCGACGCCGCTCGCGCCGTCGTTGGCGCCCGGGACCGGCCGGAAGTGGTTGGCCGGGTCGGGATCGTGGTCGGCGAAAGGCCTCGAGTCCCAGTGGGCGCAGAGCAGGACCCTGTCCTTCGCGCCCTTGTCGAAGGACGCGATGATGTTCTTCCCCTCGAGGGGCCGGCCGTCGAAGGCCCGGGCCCGAAACTCCTGGACGGCGACGTCGGGGGTCCACTGCCTCAGGGTCCGGACCAGCCATTCGGCGCAGGCGGCATGGGCGGGGGTGCCGGGGACGCGCGGCCCGAACTCGACCTGCTTCC
>CAZFBC010000287.1:0-2890 GCA_964517245.1 uncultured Eubacteriales bacterium
GTTCGGCCGAAGGCCGACGTGGCGAGTGCATTGCCGACGGCCGCAGGCCGGCGAAATGCAATGCACTCGACACGAGCTGGGGTCCGCTGCAGCGAACTGTTAGGCGATGGCATTGACCCTGCGTAAGTTACGAGCTTGCACTGCCGTTGCCGGAAAACCCGTTACGAGCTGGCACGGTCCCCGTGACTGGGCCTCTCATGGCTCAGAAGGCATCAAATCGGTCGTGTAGCAGCTGAAGGAACCGAACGAGGACGGCGAACTCGATTGGAAATACAACAAGTATGGGAAGAAGGTGGAGGTGCCGAACGACACGGCAACTCTCGATGAAGCGTGCGAGCCAGCAACGACGGTATAGGAAGAGTGAGTAGCACACAAAGAGGGTGAGTACCCCTGGAGTCCATGAGAAGTTCTTGTAGGGTATCCCATTGACGGCTAGAGATGTAGCCCATGCGACGCTCGCTGCCGCGCCTGCGACCAGGACGATTGCGTGTCCTGCCAGAACTTTCTCGAGGAGGTTCGTCCTGAACGCGCCAAGGGCTGCCGACATGAGCATGATGACCGCCGTTGGGAGTGTGACTGCGGAGATGGTCCTTATCATCCCCTCGATGGGGGTGGGTTGGTGGTATGTAAGAATCAGGGCGCCCCCATGAGCGACGCCCACGAAGGCAGCGAAGCCGGCGTTGATTCCCAAGAGCGTCCGAGGGGACGCTGATTCGAAGCGGCGAAGGTACTTGGTGAACATTGGCTCGGTGCGCCTAACGGTCCGAATTCAGCGGACACCACCCGCCGCGGGTGGGGGTCCGCTGGAATGAGGTGTTAGGCCTTTTCATTTCCTTCACACTACCACTGTGAAATACCAGACGATGGAAAAGGCATACAGACCAACCACCGACCACGACGCTAGGCCCCAATTGAATCTGAACGGAAATGGTCGCCACCCACCAACAACTACCATCAACGCAACCGCGATAGCCAACAATGCTCCGGCAACGTAAACAATGAGCCCAAAAACGATTCGCCCGACCTCGCCATGAACCGCTGCTGCACCAAGACCCGTGCGCATTACATGAACGCCAACAACGCCTAGAATCAGCGAGAGGACAATTAGCAAGCGCGACCCTAACTCGAGCCTCTTCGTGGTTCTTGGCGTCAATCGATCATCCTAACTGCCTAACGGTCCGAGTTCAGCGGACCGAACCCGCCGCGGGTGAGGGTCCGCTGGAACGAGGTGTTAGGGCCCATTCGGACCTCCAATTGGTTTGCGTCGTTTGGTTGCAGCTGAATACACGCAGCCAGCTACACCCGAAAGTGTGACTAGCGCACATGCTGGAGCCACCATCAAAACTCCGACGAGGCCGCTATCACCAGTCGATGCCCACGCCGGAACAGATAGCACGGTGAGAAGAGGCGTGAGCACAGCCAACAACACGGCATGCCAGTAGCAGCGATCACGGGAGCTCTTGGCTGCCAAGCCGCAGATACTTGCCAAAAACGTCAGGACCGCGATGGCTACTAGCGGCCAGGCCAACATTGAACTCGTGTAGGCTTCCGGCAGAGTCATGAAAAGCCAGATGCATGCCACCAATAACAAGGAAGAGGAAACGAGAATCATCGAGAGAATGATGATCACAAGACCACACCTTTTACCCTAACGGTCCGAGTTCAGCGGACCGAACCCGCCGCGGGCGAGGGTCCGCTGGAATGAGGTGTTAGGTGCCAGCTTCATCATAATGGCGTCATCGGGATCAGCCAGGACGGTTGAGGTAACTGACCCACGACGAATGCGATCGCGAGATAGAAGACAACTAACGGTAGAGCAAACCATACTGTGACCCTTCCAAACACCTGGGCGACAGTGTGCAGTTGCGGCTCGCGAATGGAGACGTGTCGAAGAGCTGCGGTCATCGAGAACAACGAAAACCAAGATAGGATACCAATAACCACCGCCCAAGCTACTGCGGGTCGAGTCGAGTTGATCATCGCCTGCACATACGCCCACGAAACCCAGTTTGGGTCACTGATAACCGAGCTGCCATTCAGAAGATGGCAGGGTATCCAGGATGTAAACACGAGTCTCGAGCTGAAGCAGACCACAGAAACGGAGAGCGTGGTTGCTCCCAAAAGATATGCTGCGGATTTGCGGTATCTAAACCCCGGAAAATGGAACCAAATCCTGAGGCAACCCGAAAGCACAAAGAAGAAGGCTCCGGAGATCCAGGCCCCGGCACATGCTACTGCGAGATAGGGCCGCTCAACGTCGGGGGCTGTGAAGAACTCTCCTGCCCTCCTATCCAGTTCGACCGGTTGACGGACTCGGGATTGTTCGGACCACTCATCTCTCAGATGTCGAGGTGCTGAAGGAGGCGGAGGTTTGAAAGTAACAGCCCTTACAGAGGAGTCCTGTACATTTCGGGCCCCCGATTGAATGCGCTCGTAATTGTGGGTACCGATGGCGACAAAGAGGACGCCGTACAAGGTCACTACCGTCGCCATCAACAATAAGCACAAACGGTAGGCCAGTATGTGCGGCATCTCAGACTTGAACCTAACTCTAATTAGACAGCCTAACAAAATGCGTGGAATGCGGCTGTCCGACGCTCTTCCTTTCGTTTCTGTTCATCGGCTGATCTCCCTGGAAAATCTTCTTCCTGACCATTTTACAGCGGGTTGCCGATGCGCATCTGGTATCTGTTATCCGGCTCGGGGCGCTGCCTAACACGTGGTTTGTTAGAGAGCTCACGCTCAGCCTCCCAGGCGGTGCAGAGTGTCCGCCGGGCTGGTCACACCGCGGCCGGCCGAATTGCCCAGGATGTGGGTGTAGATCATGGTGTTCTTGACGTCTTTGTGTCCGAGCAGCTCCTGGATCGTCCTGATGTCGTGGCCAGCCATT
>CAZFBC010000288.1:0-2871 GCA_964517245.1 uncultured Eubacteriales bacterium
GGCCCGGACGGCCATGGGCCGGGCCGGGGTCATCAACATCGAGCGGGAGGCCGACCTGAGCGGGCCGACCCACAACAAGGGCGTGCTCATCCTCGGCGGCTACCTGCGGGGGACTTACGCCACAAAGCGCCCGATGTCCCTGACCGCCTCGGTCGCCTTCGAGCAGTCCTACGGCGGCGTCGACGGCGACAGCGCCTCGTCGACCGAGGTCTACGCCATCCTGTCGAGCCTCTCGGGCCTGCCCCTCCGACAAGACCTGGCCGTCACCGGGTCCCTCAACCAGAGGGGCGAGATCCAGCCGATCGGCGGCGTCAACGAGAAGATCGAGGGCTTCTTCGACGTCTGCCGGGCCAAGGGCCTGACGGGGACCCAGGGCGTTCTCATCCCCCGCCAGAACGTCCAGAACCTGATGCTCCGGTCCGAGGTCGCGGACGCCGTCCGGGACGGGAAGTTCCACGTCTATCCCGTCGGGACGGTCGACGAGGGCATCGAGATCCTGACGGGGGTCGAGGCGGGCAAGCCCGGCGAGGACGGGAGCTACCCGGAGGGCACGGTCCACCATCTGGTCGACGCCGAGCTCCAGCGCCTGGCCGCGGGGTGGAAGTCCTACGCCGGGGGGGGCGACAGGGGCGAGGGGCGGCCCGAGGATTCGAAGTAGCTAGCGGCCGAAATGAGGGGGACATGTACCCTTGGTACGTGTCCCTCGCTTGAGCGCGGTCAGCGTCCAGGCGGTGGTGCCGCCTGAAGCCCGGCCAGATCTTTCAGGCGCCGGACCTCCGCGGTCTTGAGATAGCGCCAGCGGCCGGGCTTGAGGTCGTCGAGGCCGAGACCGGCGAACTCGACCCGGACGAGCGCGGCGACGGGGAACCCGACGGCCTCGAACATCTTGCGGATCTCGCGCTTCCTCCCCTCGTGGATCTCGATCCGCAGGAGGGTGTACGGGCGCCCCCGCCTCAGGACCTTGACCCGGGCCGGAGCGGTCTTGCGGCCCTCGAGGAAGATGCCGCGGCGGACCTTGTCCAGGTCCTCCTCCCCCGGCTCCCCTTCCACGCGGGCCTCGTACGCCTTGACGACGCCGAAGCGGGGGTGGGTCAGCCGGAGGGCCAGGTCGCCGTCGTTCGTCAGGAGCAGGACGCCCTCCGTGTCGAGGTCCAGGCGCCCGACGGGGTAGACCCGGGCCGGGACGTGGGCCAGGAGGTCCATGACCGTCGGCCGCCCGAAGGGGTCCTTGACGCTGACGACGCGGCCGGCCGGCTTGTTGAGGAGGATGTAGACCGGGCGCTCCTCCTCCATCTTGACGGGCTTCCCGGCCGCGACGATCCTGTCGCGCCCGGGGTCGACCTTCTCCCCGAGTTCCGTGACGACCTTGCCGTTGACCCTGACCCGGCCCTCGGCGATCCAGCGGTCGGCCTCCCGCCGCGAACAGACCCCGGCATGGGCCAGGAACTTGTTAAGCCTCGTGAGCATGGGTGCGGGCCCATTATAAACCAACCGACGCGGAATGCGTACCTCTAGGGTAGAATACATCCATGGCCAAGCTGCAGTTCAAAGAGTCGTTCACGATGGCCTTCGTCTCCCTGCGCTCGAACAAGCTCCGCAGCTTCCTGACCCTGCTCGGCATCATCATCGGCGTCCTGACCATCATCGCCGTCGTCTCCGTCATCCAGGGCCTCAACAACTACGTCTACACCAAGATGTCCTTCTACGGGGCCAACGACTTCTCCGTCCAGAAGTTCTCGATGATCGGGACCTCCCTCAAGGACTTCCGCGAGCAGATGAAGAGGAAGGACCTGACCCTCGTCGAGCGCGACCTCATCCGGGCCAACTGCCCGTCCTGCGAGCTCGTCGGGGCCTCCGCCTCGTACGGCGAGGACGTCAAGTACGGCAGCCAGTCCCTCAAGGACACCGAGGTCCGCGGCGTGACCTACCTCGACCACGAGATCGGCGCCGTCGTCGAGCTGGTGAGCGGCCGCCACCTCCAGAGCCAGGACGAGACGAACTCCCGGGCGGTCTGCGTCATCGGCTCCGACGTCGCCGAGAAGGTCTTCGGCGGCCTCGACCCGATCGGCCGCCGGCTCAAGGTCGGCAGCCGCAGCTTCCAGGTCGTCGGCGTCGCCAAGGCCAAGGGCAAGATCCTCGGCT
The DNA here is from genome assembly GCA_964517245.1 of uncultured Eubacteriales bacterium. Lineage (GTDB taxonomy): Bacteria > Acidobacteriota > Aminicenantia > Aminicenantales > Saccharicenantaceae > RBG-16-66-30. Next base: position 2,143 of record CAZFBC010000288.1, read on the forward strand.
TCAGCCAGGACAACTACGTCCGCGTCCCCATCACGACCTTCAACAAGGTCTACGGCTCGCGCCGCTCGATCAGCATCAACATCCACACGAGCTCCCAGGAGGCCATGGCCCGGGCCCAGGAGGAGGTCCGGACCGTCCTCCGGTCGTGGCGGAAGCGGTCCTACAGCGACCCGGACGACTTCTCCTTCGCCACCTCCGAGACGTTCATCCAGTTCTACAAGTCGGCGACGTCGGGCATCTACTTCGCCATGATCGCCGTCTCCTCGATCGCCCTGCTCGTCGGCGGCATCGTCATCATGAACATCATGTTCGTCGCCGTGTCCGAGCGGACCAAGGAGATCGGCATCCGCATGGCCGTCGGGGCCCGGCGCCGGGACATCCTCTACCAGTTCCTCATCGAGTCCGCGGTCATGTCGGGCCTGGGCGGGTTCATCGGCATCGTCCTCGGCTTCCTCGTCGCCCGGGTCGTCTCGGCCGCGACGGGCATGCCCTCGAGCGTCGAGCCGGCCTCGATCGTCCTGGCCATGGTCATGTCGTGGACGATCGGGCTTTTCTTCGGCATCTACCCCGCCAACCGGGCGGCCCGCCTCGACCCGGTGGAGGCCCTGAGGTCGGAGCTGTGAGAATCCAGATCCTCCGCGAGGTCCTCGGCATGGCCCTCGATTCCCTGCGGACCCACAAGCTCCGCTCGTGCCTGACCATCCTAGGCATCGTCATCGGGGTCATGAC
>CAZFBC010000289.1:0-2864 GCA_964517245.1 uncultured Eubacteriales bacterium
GAGGGGTTGCTGATGAAGAAGCTGCACGTCGCCGTAGAGAGCGGAACGATGGGGCCGGATGCAGACCCGCTCCCAGCGCCGATCAGGTCATTTCGCCGCGGCCGGCCAGCTGACGCGGTAGGTTTCGCCCTCGACCGTCAGCGTCGCGCCCCGGAAGGAGACCTTCACACCGTTCCCCTCGATGACCACGAGCCCTCCGCTCCGGTCAACCTTCACGCCCCGGACGCCGCCGACGATCACCTTCCGGATGTTCATCAGCGGCTGAGCCCCGCCGCCCTCGGTCAGCGCCACGGTGCCCGCGAACGAGTTGCGCGCGAAGAACGGGTTCGCCACCTCTACGGAGCCTTCCGGGAGGGAGAGCGTGAGATAGGCTTCATGAGCGACCTGGCGGCTGTCGAGAACCATCAGGTAGAGAGGATGGAACCTCGCAAGCCGGAACGGCTCGGCCCCGGCCGGGACTTCGATCGCGATCTTCGCGGCGTCGCGACCGAGCAGATCGTCGCGGACCTGCTTCCGGCGGCTCGTCAGGTCGGCGGCGGCCGCCGACGCCCGGCGGGCGATGCGCTTGCGGTCATCCGCCGGGAGCTCCGCCGCTTTCGCCTTCATCCGGGTGACGGTCTCGTCCAGGAGGCGTTCGATCGTCAGCTCCTGGTCGGCGTCGATCTCCGCCTTCCAACCGGGGCGCAGTCGGTCGAGCAGGAGGCAGACCGCCGCGCCGCTATGGTAGAAGCGCCCCCGGACCTCGTCGGCCGGCCAGTCGCGGCGCAGCTTACGGGAGGTCTCTTCCGGCCGCTCTCCGGCCATAGTGCCGGCGACGGAGCAGGCGGTGCCCTCCAGCATCTCGAGGCCGGTCTCGAACGCGGAAACATGGTGGTCGGGCAGGAGCGGCCTCCGCTCGCGGCGGAACCGGAGCGCCGCGGCCGCCCACTCCGCCGCTTCGGCCGGGCTCCCGGCCTCAAGCGCCCGGGCCAGGGCTTCCTCTTCGGCCAGGCACAGGTTCAGAACTCGCTCATCCGTCACCGGGTAAGCGTACCGGGCCATCTCGTTGGGCCGGAAGTTCGCATGCCGGGACATCCAGAAGACGTGGAACAGCTCATGGACGATCGTCCACCGGGCGTTCGCGGCGCTCGCGCCCGGCCACACAACGAAGGTCGCCGTCCGGACGCCCCCCATCTCGACCCCGGAGTTCGCGACGACGGACGGGTGCTGCCCGTCCATGACGAGCACGCCGTCCCGGCCGGGAATCCGGGCGAACTCCGGGGGCGGGGCGGGGTGATGGAGAAGCCACGTTCTCGACCCGTCGAAGAGGGCGATCGGGAGCCGGGAGGGATCGAAACCCGGCCAGAGGCCGTCCATGGCGCGGGGATCGAGGCTCCGGACCAGCTCCACGGGATCAAAATCCAAGCCGGGGGCCATCCCCGGCGACGCGCCCGGAGCGGCCGCGGCCGGAAGCCCGGCGCAAAGGATCGAAAGAACCAGCCGGATCATGATCCTCATCGACACCTCCGCCGCCGCGCCGGAGGCCTTCGGTGAAGGGGCGGACTCGGGGGACCTCCCGGGGCGGTTCTTCCTGTATACGATCGGGGAGAAAAAAACCTTTAGTTCCGACAATGTGGACGTCACCGACGTTTCCGCGGCCTGTATCCTTTCCGATCCGATGAGCTTCCCGCCTTTAAACATCCCCCCGGCTGCGGACGAATTAGCTATGTACCGGCCTGGCGCCGGCAGATCGACCGGACCTCGTGGAGGACCCGATGAGAAGAGCGACCTTAGCCCTGATGTCGGTGCTCGTGTTTTCGGCAGCCTTCGGCCAAGAGCTGGTGACGCTGCCGTCCAAGCCCCGGAGCCCTGAGCCCGGGCGCGTTCTCGAGCTCCGCGAGGTGTTCAGGATCTCCGACGCCGCGGGCGGTTTCTACTTCAAGAACCCGGAAAACATCCAGCCCGCTCCCGACGGGGGCGTCCTGGTCGTCGACAAGGGCGAGTTCTTGAGATTCGATGCCTCGGGGCGGTTCGCCGTCAACATGTTCCGGGAGGGACAGGGCCCCGGCGAGCTCCAACAGATCGAGAACTACCTCGTCCGGGACTCCCGGGTCATGGCCTTCCAGAGGAACCCGATGAAGCTCGTCTTCACCGGGCTCGACGGCAAGTTCCTCCGCGAGGTCAAGCCGGATGCCCCCGTGACCCGGCTCCTCGGCCGCTGCGGCGACCGCCTGCTCGCAGCCGGGAACGCGGTCCCCGCGATCGACAAGGTCCAGAAGCCCGAGGGCGAGTCCTTGGACATCGCCTGGACCCTCAAGCTCATGAGCGAGGACGGTCGCGTGGAGGCGACCTCCCTGACCTATCCCACCAAGATGTTCGCCAAGCGATTGCCCAACGCTCTCATCGCCGACAACATGACCTTCCTTCTCTGCGTCCCGCTCGAGGACGGGCTCGTCGCCGTCGCCCATGAGGAGGGCTACGTCGTCAAGATCGCGGACCCGGCGAAGGACACGGCCGTCCGGACCATCCGCCGGGACTACCGGCGCGTGAGATACGAGACGGATAAGCCGGCCGAGACAGCTGGAGGAGCCCGCCGCCTGGCCGTCCGGCGGGACTATCACAACGACATCCAGAAGCTCTTCGCCGTCGACGGACTCGTCTGGGTCATGACCTCGACCGTGGATCCGGCCAAGGGTGTTCTCGTCGATGTCATCAGCCCCGGCGGCGATTATCTCGACAACTTCTTGCTCCCCCTGCCGAAGGGCGTGGGCCTGAACGGGCTGGCCCGGCATCCCCTGACGATCTCCGGACGCACCATGCTAGCTCTCGAGGTCCGTGAGGACGGCCAGCTCGAAGTCGTCAAATTCGAGATCATCGACCCCGCG
>CAZFBC010000290.1:0-2863 GCA_964517245.1 uncultured Eubacteriales bacterium
CGCTTGCGCGTCTGGGCGACCCAGCGGACGAGGGTGTAGGTGTGGCCGTAGGGGTCGGCGTAGACCGTGCCGGGCCGGAGCGCCTCGCGGCTGAGGGGCAGCGGGTAGTAGTCGGTCCCCTCGGCCCGGAGCGCGGTCCGGCCGTTGCCGGCGTGGACGGTGTTCTTGACGAGGTTGAGCAGGCGCCTCATCCCGGCGACGGAGCGGGGCGGCGCGAAGGAGGGGCCGGACCCGTCGCCCGTCCGGAAGCGCCCGGCCCGCGGCGGCGACTCGAGCGTGCCCCACCCGGTCTCGTGGAAGCCGAAGGGCAGCCCGAGCTTCCAGGCGAAATAGGCCCGGAGGAAGTAGGGGTTGTCGGCGCAGTCCGGGGTCATCTCCAGGGCGTTCGGCGCGGAGGCCCCGTCCTCGCCGAGGCCGAGGTGGTCGTGGAGGAGATTGCGCCCGCGGTCGCGCGTGACCTCGTGGAGGGCCTTCCAGGACGAGCGCTCGTCGGCGTCGGCGAAGAGGGCCTCGATCCAGGCGGCGTAGAGGGCTTCGGCGGGACCCGTCCAGCCGGCGGCGGCCAGGGAGGCGCCGGACGGATCGGCCTCGACCTCCGTCCGTTTGCGGCCCTCGGCGGCGACGACCGAGAACGGGCCGGGCGGCGCCGCGTCGAATTCGGCGGCGACCCAGAACGGGGGCCCCCCTCCCCGTCTCGTCGCGACAGGCTCGATCTCGCCGGCTGGGACGCGCAGGGAGAGGCGGACCTTGGCCGCGTCCGTGTCGAAGGTTGCCAGGACGCGAAAGGGGCGGCCGGGACGGGGCGAGGCCGGGGAGACGAGGACGGCGGCCGGCCCGTCGGGCGGCGGGGAAGCCGCCGGCGGCCCGGCCAAGAGCCCGGGCGCGGCGGGCGCCAGAAGGGCGAGGACGACCGCGGCCGCGCGGATCAGGGTCTGCCTCCCGCCCTCAAGATCAAAAATAATACCGGAAGCCGACGGCCCCGGCCATGTTGGCCTCGGTCGAGGGGATGATGTCGAGCATGGGCACGACCTCGATGAACAGCTCGACCGGAGTTTTTTCGAACTCGTAGGAGATGCCGACCGGGATGCGGAGGCTGACGACGGTGCCCCCGTCGCCGAACTCGTCCTGGGCGGCGAACTTGATCCGGGCGCCGCCGCCGTAGTAGAGGGCCATCCGGCCCGTCTCGACCGTGAAAAGGTTGAAGTTGTGCAGGAGGATGTCGCTGTGGATCTGGAAATATCTGCCGCCGACGAACGACCAGGCCGCCCCGGCGTCCCAGGCCACGGTCTGGCGGCTCCAGAGCTTGAAGCTGATCCCCGTCGGCTCGCCGATCATGATGCCCAACCCGATGTTGTGGTTGCTCGAGGCGTAGGTCAGGCCCGCGAGCGCGCCGAAAAGAACGAGGGCGAGAGCGGCTTTTTTCATGATGATGACTCCTTGATCCCTTGAGGTCATTGAAAACAGTATCAAAATCCGTCCCCGGGGTCAAACCCCCTAGGGGGGATTTGGACCGGAGGCCCGGGTCACCCCTCGCGGGTCCCCCCGGGGACATGTACCGGGGCCCCCTGGGGACATGTACCGGGTACGTGTCCCCTTGATTGGCGGGCCGAAAAAAGGTAGGTTGGCGCCTGGAGAAGGACGGCATGACGCTCGGCGAGCTTTTCAAGAGGCACCGGCCGCGGCTCGAGGCGCCGGCCTTCCTCCGCTACATCGGCCCGGGGCTGCTCGTCACGGTCGGCTTCATCGACCCGGGCAACTGGGCCTCCAACATCGCCGCCGGGTCCGCCCACGGCTACGCCCTGCTCTGGATGGTCACCCTGTCGACGGTCATGCTGGTCGTCCTCCAGCACAACGTCGCCCACCTCGGCATCGCCACCGGCCTGTGCCTGTCCGAGGCGGCGACGAAATACATGCGGCCGGCGGCCTCGAGGCTCGTCCTCGGGAGCGCCGTGCTGGCCTCCGTCTCGACCGCCCTGGCCGAGATCCTCGGCGCGGCCATCGGCCTGCGCATGCTCTTCCCGGGCCTGCCGCTCGAGGCCGGCGCCGTCCTGACGCTGGCCGTCGTCCTCGGCCTGCTCTTCTCGAGCTCCTACCCGCGCCTGGAGAAGGGCATTATCGCCTTCGTCTCCCTGATCGGCCTGTCGTTCCTCTTCGAGCTGACTCTCGTCGACGTGCCCTGGGGCCGGGCGGCCGCGGGCTGGGTCGTTCCGGCGCTGCCGGAGGGCTCGCTTCCCGTCGTCATGGCCGTCCTCGGCGCCGTGGTCATGCCCCACAACATCTTCCTCCACTCCGAAGTCGTCCAGAGCCGCCGGTGGGACCTCGGCGACGAGGCCGTGATACGCCGCCAGCTCAAGTACGAGTTCGCCGACACGCTCTTCTCCATGGGCGTCGGCTGGGCCATCAACAGCGCCATGATCATCGTGGCCGCGGCGGCCTTCTTCGGCCGGGAGACGGTGACCGCGCTCGACCAGGCCCAGCGCATGCTCGGCCCGCTGCTCGGGCCGGCCGCGGCCGCCGTCTTCGCCCTGGCCCTGCTCCTCGCGGGCGTCTCGTCCTCGATCACGGCCGGGATGGCCGGCGGGAGCGTCTTCGCCGGCATCTTCGGCGAGCCCTACGACATCAAGGACTTCCACTCCAAGGTCGGGGCGGCCGGCACGCTCGTCGCGGCGACGGCGTTCGTCTTCCTCGTCGGCGACCCGTTCCGCGCCCTGGTCGTCTCGCAGATGCTGCTCAGCATGCAGCTGCCTTTCACCGTTGTCACGCAGATCCGCCTGACCTCGTCGCCGCGGGTGATGGGGAAATACGCCAACGGGAAGGCGCTCAAGCTGCTGCTCTGGGCCGTCGCCGCCCTGGTCATCGGCCT
>CAZFBC010000291.1:0-2862 GCA_964517245.1 uncultured Eubacteriales bacterium
CGCTACGGCATGGTCATCGGGATCAGGCCCGAGAAGATCGACGATTACAGGAGGCTCCACGCCGCCGCCTGGCCCGGCGTCCTGGCCAAGATCAGGGAGTGCCACATCCGGAATTACTCCATCTATCTCCGCGAGGTCGAACCCGGCCAATACCTTCTCTTCTCCTATTTCGAATACACCGGCGACGATTTCGCCGCCGACATGGCCCGGATGGCCGCCGACACCGAGACCCGGCGGTGGTGGAAGGAGACCGATCCCTGCCAGGAGCCAGTCCCGACGCGGGGCGAAAAGGAATTCTGGAGCCGGATGGATGAAGTCTTCCACCTGGATTGAGGCCGGGCGATGAACGGGGCCTCGCGCCTGTCGATGTCCGGGCTGGACGTCGCGATCGTCGTCGCCTACCTCGTCGGGATCGTGGGTCTCGGCCTCTGGGCCTGGCGCCGCCGGCGGACGAAAGAGGCCTCGAGCGCCCAGTATTTCCTGGCCGGCGCCTCGCTCCGCTGGCCGGTCATCGGCCTGGCCCTGTTCTCGACCAACATCTCGACCATCCACCTGGTCAGCCTGGCCCAGGAGGGCTACGTCAACGGCCTGGCCTACGGGAACTTCGAGTGGATGGCCGCCTTCCTGCTCATCGTCCTGGCTCTCTTCTTCGCCCCCTTCTATATCCGCTCGCGGGTGGCCACCCTGCCCGACTTCCTGGAAAAGCGCTATTCACGGGCTTCCCGCGACTGGCTGGCCGGCCTGTCCATCGTCTCGGCCGTCTTCATCCACATCGGTTTCTCCCTTTACACGGGGGCCGTCGTCCTGAGAGGGCTCTTCGGGATCGACATCAATACCAGCATCCTCGTCACCGCCCTGCTCACCGGCCTCTACACGGCCGTCGGCGGCCTGCTGGCGGTGGTCGTCACGGAGTCGGTCCAGACCGTGATCCTCATCGCGGGCTCGGCCTGCGTCCTCGGTTTCGGCCTGGCCAGGATCGGGGGCTGGGAGGCGTTCGTCGCCGCCGTGGAGCCGGTCAAGCTGACGGTCCTGCGCACGGCCTCCGAGACGCCGACCCTGCCCTGGTACGCGGTCTTTCTGGGCTATCCGGTCATCGGCCTGTGGTACTGGTGCGCCGACCAGACCATCGTCCAGCGCGTCCTCGGGGCCAAGGACGAGCGCAACGCCCGCCTGGGCCCGCTGTTCGCCGGGTTCCTCAAGGTCCTGCCCGTGTTCCTGTTCGTCCTGCCGGGGCTCGTCGCCTACGGGCTCGTCCGGCAGGGGGCGCTCCCGGCCCCCGAAAGCACGGCCGACGTCTATTCGCTCCTGATCAACAACATCCTGCCCGTCGGTCTCAAGGGCCTCGTCGCGGCGGCCCTGCTCGCGGCCCTGATGAGCACGGTCTCGGGCGCGCTCAACTCCATCGCGACGCTCTTCACCCTGGACATCTACAAGCGCTGGCGGCCGCGGGCCTCGGAGAAGCGCCTGACCCTCGTCGGCCGCGCCGTCACCTTCGGGGCGATGGCCGTGGCCATTCTCTGGTCTCCGATGGTCGGGCATTTCCAGAGCCTGTTCCAGGGCATCACGGCGGTCATCTGCTACATCGCGCCGCCGATCACGGCGGTCTTCCTCTGGGGAGTCCTCTGGAGGAAGGCCTCGGCCGCCGCGGCCCGGGTCACCCTGGCCGCCGGCTCGGTCCTCGGCCTGGCCGTCTTCCTCCTCGATTGGTTCAAGGCGGTGACGGGTTGGAACGTTCCGTCGATGATGGCGACGTTCTACCTGTTCGTCGCCTGCTCGGCGGTCCTGGTCGTGGTGTCGCTCGTCCGCCCGCACGTCCACACGGAGGAGAGCGCCAAGCTCGTCTGGGCGCGCCCCGCGGACGCGATCAAAGGGCCCTGGGGGCCGGGCCTCTTGGACTACCGCCTCGTCGCGGCCGCCCTGTTCCTGCTGATGGCCGGCCTCTACGCCGTCTTCGGCTGAGGTCACATGTTCCCGAACCTCGGGTTGACGACGTTGCTGTAGATCGACCCGAAGCGGTAGTTGAGCCCGAGCTCGAAGCCGACGCTGAAGCCGGTGGCCAGGCGCTTGAGCTCGAGGAGGATCTCCTCGGGCGTGTACTCCCGCCCGGGCAGCGAGAGCTGGTCCCGGATGCGGGAGAACTCTCCGCCGATGTTGAACGAGAGGCCCTTGAACAGGTTGACGTAGACGCCGAGGTCGGCCCGGAGGTTGTTCTTGCTCAGGTCGTGGAGGAAGGTCTGGCCCTGGACCGCGGCCCCGACGGAGCCCCAGGGCTCCTTGATCTCGAGGACGACCTGGAGCGCCTGGCTGAAGAGGGTCTCCTGCTCCTTGCCGAAGACGGTCATCTCGTAATAGTCCCTCAGGGACAGGCCCAGGCGGTACTGGATGCGGAGCTCCCGGCGGGTCGCCTCGGCGTAGGGGAAGATGTTGTATTCGACGGCCGGGCCGAAGGTGGTGTAGAGCCGGGCGTTGTCGTAGGTCGAGGAGTAGACGTTGGCCGTCCCGCCCCAGGACCAGTGGCCGTCGATGCTCTTGATCAGGGAGGTGTAGAAGCTCTGGCGCTTGGTCTCGCTGACGATCGGCTCCTCGTCCGGGATCTCGTAGCGGCTGCGGTTGTAACGGACGTTCGCGTAGGTCCTGAACTTGAGGGCCTCCGTCGTCCGGTTGGTGGACAGGTTGATCTGGTAGGAATAGCTTTCGGACTGGTCCTCGAAATCGCCGTTCCCGCGGAGCCCGACGCCGAAGACCCAGTGGTGCCAGGGGTCGGAGGAGGGGGACGGGCGGAAATCCTTCTTCTGGGCGTAGCTGATGGAGATGAACTCGGCCAGGGGCGTGTCGTAGACGTAGGGGATGAGCCCCTGCTTG
>CAZFBC010000292.1:0-2846 GCA_964517245.1 uncultured Eubacteriales bacterium
GCTATCGGCGGCCGTGAGCAAGAGGATATTGGCAAAGGCGAGCGGCTCGCCCTGCTCATCTACCACGCGGCCCTGCACTTGGTTCTGGGCGGAAAGGCCCGTGCTGTAAAGGCTTAGGGCAACGAGCAGCAGGAAATGGAATGATTGTTTTATGATGGTTTTCATTGCTAATGATGAAAGTGGGTTCTGTTGTCGGTTGCAGACTAACCGCTGCGATACCGGACTGGATTCTTTGAGATTTTTTGAAAATCACGAAGCTAATACATGATTTTACGGATAATTTTGTGTATTAGGATATGAAAATTCAGCAGATTATCCAGTCTCAAGTGGAAAACAGATTGGTCTCGGGCTGCTGCTTGCCCCGGCAATTGAAATTCGTAGAAGAGCGGACGGCCGGCTCTACGGCTTTGAATTCAAATGGTCAAAACCAAATTCCAAACCGCCCGATCTTTGGCTCGAAACGTATCCGGAAGCCAGTTTTGAAGCCATCCACCCTGGCAACTACCTTCCGTTCATTGCTTGAGTATTTTTTCGAGGAATATGAATCCCTCGATTTGCTACTCTCTCGCATGTTTCCGCTTTACTGTACCAGAAAAAGTCATCATCCCTTCTCCGACAAAAACAGATACGGTAGTGATTCCTCTCTCGAAATCATTGTACCAGCAAACCCCTGGGCCTTGACCGTCATTTTCAACATACGAAATCATGTTTTCATGTTCGCTGATTGGGATGACGATGATTTTTTCATGGGCCTCCGTCCCATATTTTGGATTCAAACTTTTCCAGTACAGCGTTGTATCAGATGATATGACAATATCAAAAACTGGTTCTCCAACATCATATCGCAAGGTATCCCCGATTATATCGGTGAATTTTAAAACTTCTTTCTCTGCAGAAGGAGAAACACCTTGTTCGGTGGCTTCCGTTTTCGTCCCATTCTCTTGGCAAGAGCAGAAGATGAACATGGCAAGAAAAAATAGAAAAAGTGTCTGTTTCATTTTTTTGTTATTTAATGGATTGAAAATTAAATCATGAGTCACCCCGGATTTTCGACATTGGGGGGAGCCTGTCCCGATTTATCGGGATCGCACAATGGAAAAAAACCTGTGATTAACCGGCTAATGTTCGACCTCTCCCAGGTCGTTACACATTTCAAACTGCTGATTTATTTTCCTGTTTCATCAAAATCTTAATCTGTCATATCAGTCAATAATAATCACAGAATTAAGTCCACCGTGTCCATCATATTGAGTAAGCGGATTTTCTCTATCATGTATCCATTTACCGTCAACGATAAATTTGTAGAGGCAAACATCACCTCTCATCAGTTCAACTTCCGTTTGCCAAATATTGCCTCTAAATGTCATCTCCATTGGTATCCAATCATTGAAGGAGCCTGCAAGTTGAACTTTTGATTGTGAAGAATATCCGTTCAACGTAAATTGATTTTCCCCCTTTGCATTCCCAAGCACATATCTCAACCCGTCATAAAAACTCGAATAGGGCACGTGTCCTGCATTTTCATACGTGGCATATTTAAATTTAATGCTGTCGCCAAATATGGATTTCAATTTTATAGAGAAATTAAGCATTGCCTGGTGAATTTCCTGCTTGGGGTCCAGTGGGTCTGCCAAAGAGTTTGCCACAAACAATTTCTTTCCGTTAAAGCGGTCTTCATTCTGGAAGGCTTTGTCTGCCAGCGTATTGAAAAACGAATCCATATCGGCAAACCAACCCGCACAATTACCAATGTAGTTGCTGAACAATTCAGGCTTTGCTAAAAATGCATACATGACAAACAACCCGCTGAGTGACTGGCCCCTGATTGTCCGTTCTTTACTGCTGCGATAATTATTGTCAATATAGGGTATCAGCTCTTCCTCGATGAACGAAAGGAATTTATCGGCTTCCGGGTTTTTAACTTCGTAGGAAGGGGCACTTAGTGGCATCATATCTCTGTCCCGGTCGGTATTGGGTATTGCTATGATAATCATATCTGTCCATAGGTTATAGGTTACCAAGCGGGCATCTATGAGGTTGTTTTCTGTTCCGTCCAATAAATACAGGACAGGGTAATTTTGGTCAGTTGAATCATACCCGTCAGGAAGGGATATGACCAGCTTTCTGTTCTCGTTCAGTATTTTTGATTGAACACTATCTCTGTGTCCAATTTTGATATTCACATCTTGAGCATAACTCGTTCTCGGAATTAGCAAGGTGAAAAGCAAAAGGAATTTAACGTGATTTTTCATTGGTTGACAATAATTTGCTTTAATGAATATGGTTCATAGCTTACAACGCCCTTTAATGCGCTGTCCAAGCCCATAAAATATTGATGATCTTCCATTCACCATTGATTTTTCCAAGATGGATGTAGTCAAAAAAAGCAAATTTATTCTGTATGGCTTTGACCGTCGCAATGTCGCTCGATATGTCGAAAAATATTACTTCTACCTGGTAAGGTTCTTCCGGATTAGCATCAGCTTTATAAAATTTTGTAAAGTCAACCGTCTTGATATTATACAGCAGGTGTGACCATCCCATAATATCCAATTTGTAATTCCCTTGTTCGTCTTTAACAATGATTCTTTTTGCTAATTCAGGATGCATGGCTTTTTCTACCCTTGAGACGTCGTTGTCATTAAGGCCTGCAAGATAATGGAGTACGGTTTCCTTGATCAGCAAAGTGTCGTTTGCTGTTTGGCCCCAAAGATGGCCGTTCAATGAAAACAAGGTTGTAAAAACCATTATCAATTGGAATAATTGACAGCGTTGAAATTGAAAAAGCATATGTTTCATTTTTTTGTTATTTGATGGATTGAACATTAAATCATAGTGATTTTCCC
>CAZFBC010000293.1:0-1068 GCA_964517245.1 uncultured Eubacteriales bacterium
GGTCTCAGCTTCTCGATGAAATCCGCCTTGATCCAGTACGAGGCCCAGTTGCGCGAACCCCAGGAGATATAGAAGAGATATTTCCCGTCATGGGTCACATAAGTGCACTGGGTGGCCGTCGGGCAACCGATGATATCGTTGAGGCAGACGGCCTCTCCCCAGCGGCCATCCTTCTTTTTGAAACTGATGAAGATGCCCAGCTGGGTCCTCTGTTGCGAGGCCCGGGAAAAAATAAGATAGGATCCGTCCGGCGCGATGAAGGGCGAATGCTCGAGATCGTCCGAGGAGACGGCGGGATCCAGCTTCTCGGGCTTTTGGTATCGCCCGTTCTCCAGCCTCGACACGAAGATATCCCGCATCGTCTTGCCGTCCGGGTCCTGTCCGCTGAAGTACAGGCTCCCCTCGAGGTCCGTGGAGACCTGCCAGTGGACGGACAGCGCGTTGACCTCGTCGCCCACGGGCTTGGGCTCTCCCCATCCGTCTCCCTTTCTCTCGGCGACCCAGATATTTTCACGGTCGGAGAGCGGCTCGCCCGGCCTCAAGGGCCTCCGGGAGAGAAAAAAGATCCTTCGGCCATCCGGAGTCACGTAGGGACAGTCGTCCTGATAGGCGATCTCGCAGAACGGCGCGAGCCCCGGCGGGCCCCAAACCCCCTTCTCCTGCTTCATGGTGAGGATCTGATAATCGAGCGCGTCGGAGCCGGCCGAGGGGTAGGTGCCCGACCAATAGGCCTCCCGGCCGTCCGGGGTGAAGACGATGTTCCCGTGCAGCATGTACTGATCGGTCACGATATCCAAGGCGAACAGCTGCGGCTTGTCGCCCGGCTCGGCCTGGCCAAGATAATTCCCCTTCAGGACCGGGAACTTCTGGCCGGACAGGTCCGCGCCTCTCTCCTTCAGCAGATCGGAGACATCCTTCCTCCCCAGTGAGGAGGCGATGCTGTAAGCGCTTTTCCCGGACAGCGTCCTGGCATCGATGTCGGCCCCGTGGGACAGCAGGATCTCCACAACCTGGCTCCGTCCTTTTTCCGCAGCCGCGTGCAGCGGGGTCCAACCCAGCTCGTTCTTC
>CAZFBC010000293.1:1168-2826 GCA_964517245.1 uncultured Eubacteriales bacterium
CGGCCGAATTCCAGGGCGAAGGCGAGGGGCCTCAGCTTCCACATCGCGGGAGTGTCGATGTCGGCCTTTCTCTCGATGAGCATTCTGGCGATCCCGGAGAATCCTCCCGTGATGGCGTACGACAGGGGAGCGGCGTTGGCGGTGTCCCTGGCGTTGACGTCCGCTCCGCCGGCGATGAGATAGGCCGCGATCTCGGGCTTGCCGGCTTGAAGCGCCACGACCAGCGGGGTTTGGCCGTAATGATTCGAGGCCTTCAGAGCCTCCGGGTCCGCTTCCACGACGGCCTTGACCTTCGCCAGGTCTCCCCCTTGGATGGCGTCGAAGATCCCTTGGGCCCTGACGCCGGCGGCGGACAGCAGGAGCCCCGCGCACAATCCCATGAATGTCAATCTTCTTGACAACAGGCTCGGCCTCATGACGCTCCTCTCGAGAACGGGAATAGGACCTTCTCTCTCATAATCAGCGCAGCAAGATCTATGCCGTATTCCTGGACGCGGAGCCAAGGCCTTCGTCGCCCGCCACTCTCTTTTATGCAAGTCGCTGAGAATTTAGGGATGGTCCTCGCTGCCGTCAGCTGAGCCTTGCCTCTTTTCCGTTTGCAGGAGGCCGATGGCCAGCGCCGCGAACCATATCATGGTCGCATAGATGTTGACGCGCTCCGTAAGCCCCATCCAAGGCGTGGATTGCCCGGCTCCCAGCCGGGGCGCCTGCAATCCTGTTAGAACGCCGAATACGATGACTAGGCCGATCGTCGCGAACGAGTAAAGCTTGAACCGCCTTCCGAGCAGGAAGGCCCCAAAGCCCATGGACAGCAGTATGAACAGCGACATCACAGCCGTCATGGGACCGTGGAGGCTGCCGCGCGCCGTTACCTCGGCCCCGCGCATGTCCATCTGGAAGAACAAGGGGGTCACCAGGCTGAGGGCCGCGTACCCGGCTATGACGGCCCCCGTGATGCGCGCCGTGCGCTTCGGTCTGGCCGACGTCCAGACACCGGCGGCGAAAGCCGCGACAAGCACGTTATACGCGACGCTCACCAGGATCATCGGGGACCTTGTCGGAGCCCCGGTGGCCAGCAACTCGCTGTAATTTTGATCGGTGATGCTGTAGCCCGCATACCACGAGGCTGCCATCAAGTCCGTCGCGACATAGAGCAACGAAGACCAGAGACCGCACGTGAGCAAGCGCCTTTGCACCAACGGGGTTCCGGGAAGTCCTGTTGCGCGAGGTCTTCTCAAGGGGACCATCCGATCAACCCTTGCTCGATAATCTTCATACGTCTTGCCAAAGACCGTCGCGAGCTGCTTCTCTTCTTTGCCGATGAAGATCATGACACCGGCATACAGGAAGACCGAAACCACAAGATAGACCCAGGTCGCCGTCATCAGCGCGACGGCGGGCAGGACGAAGAACGTCACGCTGGCGTAGATGGGATTGCGGACGACACCGTAGGCGCCGGTGGTTACGAGCCGGCATTTGGAAAAGCCCGCCAATAATTGGATGCCCGCAGTTCCCCAAAGGGCCAGCCCTAGAGGCAACAAAAGATATCCTATGGGCATCAAGAAGCCCATGCTCTCGGGCAAGGCCGCGACCTGGGGCCAGTAGGCGTGGACCAGGATGGCCGCCAGCAAGGACGGAAGGGCAAAAAGCATGATCTT
>CAZFBC010000294.1:0-2782 GCA_964517245.1 uncultured Eubacteriales bacterium
CGGTCCGCGGCGTCCTTGGCCATGGCCCGGTTGAGGATCCGGCCGACGTCGGGGTCCAGGGCCTTGGGCTTGACGTGGACGGGCGGCGGCGCGTCCCGAAGAACGGAGGTCAGCGTCTCGAGCGGCGTGGCCTTGTCGAAGGGGTGCTTGCCCGTCAACATCTCCGTCAGCACGACGCCCAGGGAGAAGATGTCCGTCCTGGCGTCGACCGGCTCGCCCCTCGCCTGCTCCGGGGACATGTAGGCGATCGTCCCGACGACGACGCCCGGCGTCGTGATGGACTGCCGGCCCGGGTCGGCCGTCACCGTCCGGCTCAGCATCGGGGCCGGGACGGCCGCGCCTTCGGACACGACGTGCTTGGCCAATCCGAAATCCATGACCTTGATGTGGCCCTGGGGGGTGCACATCAGGTTGGCCGGCTTGAGGTCCCGATGGACGATCCCCTTCTCGTGCGCGGCCTCGAGGGCCTCGGCCACCCCAAGCGCCGCCTTGAGCGCGTCCGGGAGGGGCATCGGCCCCCCGGCGATCAGGTCCTTGAGGGTCTTCCCCTCGACGTACTCCATGACGATGTAGGACCGGCCCCTGTACTCGCCGGCCTCGAAGACCTTGCAGATGAAGGGGTGGTCGAGCGCCGCGGCCGCCTTGGCCTCGCGGAGGAACCTTTCCCTGGCTTTCGGCTCCTCGTACAGCGCGTCGGCCAGGAACTTGACGGCCACCCGCCGGTCGAGCTTGGCGTCGTGGGCCAGGTAGACCTCGCCCATGCCGCCCTGGCCGATCAGGGACAGCAATCCGTAGTGCTTGACGCGCTTCAGAGGACCGGCGGACCTCGACTCCGTCCGATGACGCCCGGAAGAGGCCGCCCCGTCGGGATCGCCCATATTCTCCCCTCGTCACTTCCCGCGCTGCCTGGATTTATATCACACCGCGGAAAAACCTGTCAACGACGCGCGCCGCGCGTTGACATCCGCGGGCGGGTTGTGGTAGGAAAAGGCGTTGCGTGAAGCGTCGGGGCTGGGAACTGAGCACGAGAGGGAGGGCAACGAGTTGACCGAAGACCCCAAATCCCTGTCCATGTCGCGGAAGATCCCCTGGCAGCTCGCCGCCGTCCTGGCGCTCCTGACGGCCTGCATGGTCGTCGGGTTCAACGCCCCGCGGAGCGTCATGCCGTTCGCCTCCGGGGCGCTCTTCCTCCTCTGCGGCGCCCTTCTCTACCTGTTCTGGCGCCGGACCCTGGCCGAGTACGAGCGGTACGAGCGCTCCCGGTGGGACGAGGCCGACCGGGGCATGGACGAGTTCATCCGCCAGATCATCAGCATCCTGCCCAATCCCGCCTTCTTCAAGGACACGCAGGGCCTTTACCGGGGCACCAACGCGGCCTTCGAGAGGCTCCTCGGCCGCTCCAAGAAGGAGATCGTCGGCAAGACCATCGCCGACCTCGCCCCCGCCGACCTCGCCCTCAAGCACCAGGAACACGACCGGGTCCTGCTGGCCAAGCCCGGCCACGAGGTCTACGAGGCCCCGCTCAAGGCCTGGGACGGCGACCACCAGGTCCTGTTCATCAAGACGACCTACGAGAAGCCCGACGGGACGATCGGCGGCGTCATCGGCATCCTCAAGGACATCACCCAGCGTCTGCGGGCGGAAGAGGAGCTCGAACAGCTGCGCTCGTTCAGCTGGAGCACCGTCCAGACGATGACCGAAGGCCTCGTCCTGACGGACACGTCCGGCCGGTTCACCTTCGTCAACCCGGCCGCCGCCGACATGCTCGGCTACGCGCCCTCGGAAATGGTCGACCGGGAGGTCGCCTCGTTCCTCCCCAAGGACCAGGTCACCGTCATGCGCCGGGCGGACGAGAAGCGCACCCACGGCGTCTCCGACCGCTACGAGCTCGATTTCCTGCACAAGGACGGCAGCCGCCGCACCGTCCTCGTCAGCGGCGGCCCGCGGGTCCAGGGGGCGGAGTTCGGCGGGACGATGGCCGTCCTGACCAACATCACCGACCGCAAGGCCATGGAAGAGGAGATCCGGGCCCTGTCCCTGCGGGACGAGCTGACGGCCCTTTACAACCGGCGCGGCTTCCTGACCCTGGCCGAGCAGCACCTCAAGACCGCCGCCAGGCTGAAAAAGAAGGTCGCCCTCCTCTACCTCGATGTCGACAACCTCAAGACCATCAACGACACCGGCGGGCACCGGACCGGCGACCGGGCCCTGACCGAGGTCGCCTTCATCCTGAAGAAGAGCTTCCGCGAGTCCGACATCGTCGGCCGGCTCGGCGGCGACGAGTTCTCCGTCCTGGCCATGGAGACGGAGGACATCCACCCCGAGGCGCTGGTCGTCCGGCTCCGGGACAAGCTCGCCCAGTTCAACGCCCACTCCGCGGCCGAGGTCGGCTTCAGCCTGTCCGTCAGCGTCGGCGTCTGCCTGCGCGCGCCGGACGGGGCGGAGACGGTCGAGGAGATGCTGGCCCGGGCCGACATGCTGATGTACGACGAGAAGCGCGGCAAGAAGGGCGGGCGCCCGAACTAGGCGCCCGCGGCCCGGCGCCGCCTTGTCAGGGGCCGCCGTTTATGGTAATTTCAGGGTTGATCCCATCTGCCGAGACAAGGAGGGCACAATGGCTGTCCGCATAGGCATCAACGGGTTCGGACGGATCGGGCGGAACATGCTCCGGGCGTCCTGGAACGATCCCGATATCGAATACGTGGCCGTCAACGACATCACCGACGCCAAGACCCTGGCCCACCTGCTCAAGTACGACTCGGTCCTCGGCACGTTCAAGGAG
>CAZFBC010000295.1:0-2756 GCA_964517245.1 uncultured Eubacteriales bacterium
GCGGCGTTGGCGACGATGACGACCTCGGCCCCGTCGGGGACGAATTCGTAAAGCTCTCTGATATCGGGGTTGAACAAGGCGATGCACCCGTCGGTCCAGTCCTGGAACTCGCGGATCTCCGGCGGGTCCGCGTCACCGGCGCGGAGGCCGGGCCGGAGCGTCCCGGGCTTGGCCCTGTGAGCCCGGGCAAGTTTTTCCGTGAGATCCGGCGGCTGGCCGTGCAGGAGGATCTCGCCGCCGAGTCTCGTGTTCATGGGCGGACAGGCGCGATTTGCCAGCCGCTCGACGATGGCCTGGTATTCCTTGGAACCGATAAGCCCCGAGGCGAGGCCCCGCCGGGCGTCCTCGGCGTTCGGGTAGGCGAGCCAGAGCCCGAGATGATAGGCCGAGGGCCGATGGGCGCAAATGTAGTATGTGCCTTCCGGCACCCTCCGGTCGCCTTGTCGCTGCTTAGGGCCGCGGGCATTCAATCCGAGCTGGATCCGATAGGCCTTGACCATCGTCCGGCGGACCCAGAGCTCCAGACGCCGTTGCGCTTTGTTGACGACGAGCAGGGCATTCTTCAATTTCCCGTTGTCCAGGGCCAACCGGTGCTTCTCGACGAGCCCGGCCAAAGGCCGTTCCGGCCCGAATAGAGCGGGGTCGTAGAGGGCGACGGTGGTTTCCCATGGGCCGATGCGCTCCGCAGGCCGCTCGGGACCGGGGAGGGAGATCGGCGGCCGGGGGCCGACGGCGCACGAGGCCAGGAGGACAACGGCCGCGACGGCCGCCGCGCCTGACAACGGGAGGGCCCGATCGTCACGCGCGACACGTCCGGCCATCATGACCCATTCTCCGAGCTCGTTCCGCCCTTGATCTCATCATCTCCTCCACGGCCGTTCAAGCAGGCGGTCGCTAAGACTTGGCAAAAAACCGCGGCGCCGTCACCGAGGCCGAGGCCGGATCCCGAGATAGTAGGCGATGTTGGCGTCCGGGTCGATCCTGACCTCGATCCGCCCGGGCATCGCGCTCAGGATCGGGTTGACGCCCGGGCCGTGGCCGGCCAGGTCGCTGAAGCCGTGGATGATGGTGCCGATGGTCACCGCGCCCGCGTGCCGGCCCGGCGAATAGACGTCGGAGTGGTCCCGGATGGCCACGACGTCGCCGAGCTTGAGCTTCTTCAGGCCATACCGCTCGACGACCGCGGGGTCCGTGGTCTGGATGTCGTAATCCAGCGACTCGACAGGCTGGTAGCCCAGTCCGGAGCCCATGATGCGGCCCGGGATCTCCATGACGACGGGGACGACGATCTTCCCGCCCTCGACCGTGAGGCCCAGCTTCCCGAAGAGCTCCGGCGAGAGCTTGTTGACCTTGACGTCCTCGAAACCCTCGATCCTGAGCCCGACCCCCTTGGCCTTGACCCGGACCCTGTCGTTGAGGGCCAGCTTCTCGAGGGCGTCCTTGGGGAGCCAGACCTTGTCGTCGGAGCCGGCGTGGCGGCCGATGTAATAGCCTTTCGCGCCGCGCGCCTCGCCGCTCACGACCTCGGCCTCGTTGCCGATGCAGGCCAGGACGGCCACGGCGCACTCGAACGGGTTCGGCCGGTCCCGGCCCTGGATCGTGACGTCGGGCTCCACGTGATCGCCCTGGGCCCAACCGTAGACCGAATCGCCCAAGGAGACCCTGTAGTTGATCGAGGCCATCCCCAGGGTGAGCGAGGGCTTTCCGTCGTAGGTCGTGGAATAGTCAGCCGCGTGGGTGGGCTGGACGACGCCCTCGACCGCCGTGACGAGCAGGCTGTCCGCGTTGATCTTGAGGGTCGAGACGACCTTGCGCGACAAGGCCTTGGGCGGGACCGGGGCCGCGGGCGCCGCCCCTCCCTTGTTCGACAGGGCCAGGCCGAGGTACCTCCCGATGTTGGCCTGCGGGTCGAGCCTGGCCTCGAGCTTGCCGAAGCGCGTCGACAGGACGGCCGTCACGCCGATGCCCAGCCCGGAGAGGTCGCTCGGCCCGCTGCAGACGACGCCTACTGTCGCGCCGCCCTCGTAGTAGCCCCGGCCGTAATCGGTCTGGGTGTCCTCGAGGATGACGAGGTCCCCGAAGCGGAGCTCGTCGAGCCCGTATTTCTTGATGTCGGGCGGGTAACAGGTCTGGACGTGCCAGCCGCCGTAGAGCGATCCGCCTCCCGCGCCCTGGCCGACGATCTCGGCCGGGATGCTCTTGACCACCGGGACCTCGAGCTTGTCGCCAACGGCCCGGAGGCCGAGCTTCTCTAAAAGATCGGGCGCGAGGCTGTGGACGAACACGTCCGGGAAGCCGTCGATCTCGAGGCCCAGCCCGTCGGCCTTCGCCTGGACGCGGTCGCCGACGGACAGCTTGTCGAGCGTTTCTTCCGGGAATTGGACGAGGACGTAGCTTCCGAACTTGCCGACGACGACGCCCTTCGCGCCCTGGGCCCCGCCGCCCGTGACGCGGACCTCGTTCCCGATCGAGGCGTGGGCCAGCCAGGCCTCGCCGCCGGACCGGCCGTCGCCGACCGGCTCGACCGCGACGCCGACGGTCGCCCGGTCCGTGCCGGCCCAGCCGAACACCCGGTCGCCGAGCCGCAGGTTATAGTTGATGCCCCCGGTGCCGACGGCCAGCTTGGCCTTCCCGTCCCACGTCGCGACGTAGCCGCGGGAGACCTGGGCCGGCGCGATCTGGCCCTGGACGGCGATGACGAGGACCTTATCCCGGTTGGTGGGGACGGCCTGGGGCGCCGCCTGCGCGAGGGCCGC
>CAZFBC010000296.1:0-2735 GCA_964517245.1 uncultured Eubacteriales bacterium
CGGGTACCCGACTCCCCCCGGCGGCGACATGTATTGATCGCGCCGTAGCGCAAAGGATCGCCAGCCCCGGGCGGCCTCCCGCCCGGGGCTTTTTTTAAGAAGGGGTCAAACCTTAAATTCTTTAATTTTTAAAAAATTTAAGGTTTGACCCCTTCTTTTGCTATATTCGGGGCGATGCCGCGCCTGATCGACCGCTACGTCTTTCGGGAGCTCGTCCCGCCGTTCCTCCTCGGCCTCCTCCTCGTGACCTTCGTCCTTCTCATGAACCAGGTCCTCCTCCTGGCCGACCTCTTCATCGACAAGGGGGTGCCGGCGCTCGTGGCGCTTCGCCTGCTGGCGCTCCTCGTCCCGTCGCTCCTGGCCTTCGCCCTGCCGATGGCCGTCCTGATGGGCATCCTGGGCGGCCTGGCCCGCCTCTCGGCCGACTCGGAGATCGTCGCGCTGAATTCGGTCGGGGTCGGGACCGGCGGGCTGGCCCGGTCCGTCCTTCTCTTCGGCCTCTGCGGGGCCCTGCTGGCCCTTCCGCTCGCCCTCGTCCTCGGCCCCCGGGCCAACAGCGCCTGGGTCCGGTCCATGACCGATTCCGTGCTGGCCGGTGTCCGCCTCGAGGTCGAGCCCCTCCGGATCAACGACTCCCTGCCCGGCGTCGTGTTCTTCGTCCGGGGCGTCGGCCCGGACGGGACCTGGAGCGACGTCTTCGCCTACATGACCGACGACCCGTCGAGCCCCCGTCTGGTCACGGCCCGCTCCGGAAGGCTCAAGCTCTTCCCCGAGAGCCGCCGGGCCGTCCTGGAGCTCGCCGACGGCCGTGTCCACGGATGGCCGGTCGACGCGCCGGAGTCGGACACCCTGACGTCCTTCGAGCGGCTGGAACAGGAGATCGCCGTCGAGGGGCTCTTCGCGGCCGGCCCGGCCGGCAAGAACGTCAGGGAAAAGGACGTCGGCGAGCTCGTCCGCGACCTCGCCGCCCTGAGAGCCGGGCCGCCCGCGCTCCGGGGATCGCGGCAGGCCCGGGCCCACCGCCTCGAGATCCACAAGAAGCTCGCCCTGCCGGCCGCCTGCCTCGTGTTCGCGGTCCTCGGCCTGCCCCTGGGCCTCATGGCCGGCCGGGCCGGACGCACGGGCGGCTTCTCGCTCGGCCTGGGCGTCATCCTGCTCTACTATGCCCTTCTCACCGCGGGCGAGAAGGCGGCCATGGACGGGCGCCTGTCCGCGGCGCTCGCGATGTGGGCCCCCGACATCCTGTTTGCGGCCGCGGGCGCCCTGCTCCTGGCGCGGGGAGCGGGCCGCGCGGCCCTCTTCCCGCGCCGCTCCGCCGCCCGGCCGGTTCCCGGGCCCCGCGCCGATCCCGCGCCCGGGGCCGCGCCCCGCCGGCGCCCCGTTCCGTTCCGCTTCCCCGGCCTCCTCGACCGCTACGTCGCGCGCAAGTTCCTGGCCCTCCTGGCGCTCGCCCTCGCGGCCGTCGCCTCCGCGGCCCTGATCGCCGCGTTCCTGGAGCACCTGGGCGAGGCCCTCGAGCGAGGCAAGCCCGTCGGGCTCGTCCTCCGCTACGCCTGGTCCAGGCTGCCCGAGAGCCTGGCCTTCCTCCTGCCTGTCGCCGTCCTCGCGGCCGCCGTGCTCACGCTCGGGGTCCTGGCCAGGACCAACGAGGCCACGGCCATGAAGGCCTGCGGGGTCAGCGCCTACCGGGCCGTCCTGCCCCTGCTCGCCCTGGCGGCCGCCGTGAGCGGCGCGGCCTTTCTCGTCCAGGAGCGGCTCGCGCCGGCCTCGCACGCCCGGGCCGAGGCGGCCTTGGCGGCGATCCGCGACCTGCCCCCGCGGAGCTACAGCTTTCACGGACGCCATTGGGTCCTCGGGCGGTCCGGCGACAGGGTCTATCACTACGATTATTTCGAGCCTTCGTCGGCGACCTTCAGCCGGCTCTCGGTCTTCGACCTCGACCCGGAGCGGTGGGCCCTCGCCCGCCGCGTCTTCGCGGAAACGGCGACCTTCGAGGGCGACGCCCTCGTCTACCGGCGGGCCCTCATCAGGGACCTCGCCGTCTCAGAGGGCCCTCCGTTCGCCCGGACGGAGAGCGGGCGCCTCGACGCCGCCGAAGACAGGGGCGCGTTCCTCACGCCCTGGAGGGAACCGGCGCAGATGACCCTCGGGGAGCTGCGCGACCGCGCCGCCGAGGTCCGGGGCCTGGGCTTCGACGACGCCCGGCTCCGGGCCGCGCTGGCCCGGAGGACGGCCCTGCCGTTCGTCAGCCTGGTCATGGCCCTGCTGGCCGTCCCCTTCGGCCTGCGGGCGGGGAGACGGGGCGCCCTCGTCGGCGTCGGCCTCAGCGCCGTCATCGCCATGGCCTACTGGGGGGTTTTCGCGGCCTTCCGCAGCCTGGGCGCCGCGGGGGTCCTGACCCCGTTCCTGGGGGCCTGGGGGGCCAGCCTCCTCTTCGGGCTGGCGGGGACGGTCGGACTGCTGAAGGTCCGGACCTGATCACATCTTGTACTTGCCGAAATCCTCCGGGCGCAGGCCCTCGAGCCATGTCCGGAGCTTTTCGGGAGACCCGGCCTTCTCGTCGAACTTGAGGCCGCTGGCCTTGCGGACGACCTCGTCCTCGACGTAGATGGGGGACGACATGCGCAGGGCCAGGGCGATGGCGTCGGACGGGCGGGAGTCGATGACGATCGCCTCCTCCGCCCGGCGGCAGTGGATGAGGGCGAAGAAGGTGTTGTTGCGGACGTCGTTGACGA
>CAZFBC010000297.1:0-2735 GCA_964517245.1 uncultured Eubacteriales bacterium
CCATGTATAACCTCCGTTAATTAAATCTTAGTGAGATAACAATATAATATCTTAGCGATAATTTGTCAAGTATTTTCAAAAAGATAATTCCATTCCTATTTCCGGGACCCGCTCTCGAGGCGGCGAGGGATATTGCCTCGATGATGGAGAGGCCGCGAGGCCGGGCTTACCGAAACCCATCGACCAGGACGGTCGCTTCGCCCTTGAGGGCCCTCGCTCCCAGGGCGTCGAGCAGCTCCGAGGCCGTCCCCCTGTGGAACTCCTCGTGGACCTTGGTGAGCTCCCTGGCGATGACGACCCGCCTGTCCCCGAGCGTCCGGACGACCTCCCCGAGGAACTCCGTGACCCGCCGGGTCGGCAGGAAGAAGACGAGCGTGCCCTCCTGGCCGGCCAGGGCCTCGAGGAAGCGGCCGAGGGCCGCCTTCTTGGGGGGCGGGAAGCCGACGAAGAAGAACCGGTGGGTCGGTAGGCCCGAGGCGGCCAGCGCCGCCGTCACTGCCGATGGGCCGGGGATGGGCACGACCGGGATGCCCTCCTTGAGCGCCTCGCGGATGAGCGGGAAGCCCGGGTCCGAAATGCCCGGCGTCCCGGCGTCGGACACGAGCGCGACGTCGCGGCCGTCCTTGAGCGTCCGGATGATCTCCGGGATGCGCCGGCCCTCGCGGGGCTGGAAGTAGCTGACGAGGGGCTTGCGGATGCCGTACCGGTTCAGGATCTTGAGCGTCTGGCGGGTGTCCTCGCAGGCGATGGCGGACACCTCGCCGAGGACGCGGACGGCCCGGAGCGTGATGTCCTCGAGGTTGCCGATCGGCGTCCCGACGACGTAGAGGCGCCCGGGCACGGCCTACCTGCCCCGGACGCGGGGATAGAGGAAGTCGTGGCCGACCGAGCGCGGCGAGAGCTTGGCGACCGGCGGCATCGCCCGCTTGAACTCCGACCTCCGGACCATCGCCAGGACCCGGTCGACGGCGGCCGGCTCGTGCCCCGCCGCGACGATCTCGCGGCGGCCCTTGCGGCCCTCGACGAGGGCGTGGAGGATGAGATCGAGCTCGTCGTAGGCGAGGCCGATCTCGCCCTCGTCGGTCTGGCCCGGCCACAGCCCGGCCGTCGGCGCCTTCCGGCGGATGGCGGCCGGGACGCGCAGATGGACGGCCAGCCGGCGGACCTGGGTCTTGTAGAGGTCGCCCATGGGGTTGACGGCGCAGGCCAGGTCGCCGTGGACGGTGCCGTAGCCGATGAGGAGCTCGGTCTTGTTGCTCGTCCCGAGGACCAGGCCCCCGTCGCGGGCGGAGTGGTCGTAGAGGACGGCCATGCGCTCCCGGGCCATCTTGTTGCCCTTCTGGACCGGGCTGTCCGTCGGGTGGGCGGCGAAGTAGAGGTCGGTCTGGGGGGCGATGTCGATCGTCTTGTGCCGGATGCCCAGGCGCCGGGCCAGGGCCCGGGCGTCGCGGACGTCCCCGGGGAAGGCCTTGCCGTACGGCATGATCAGGCCCAGGACGTTCTCCGGGCCGAGGGCCCGGGCGGCCAGCGCGGCGCACACGGCCGAGTCGAGGCCGCCGGAAAGGCCCAGGAGGGCCTTGCCGCAGCCGCGCCGGCCGAGCTCGTCGCGGATGAACCGGACGAGGACCTTCTCGACGAAGGCCGGGTCAATCTTCAGGGGCACGGACGATCCTTTCGAGCGATCTCCAGACGGCGTCGGGCCTTTCGTCGCGCCGGAACAGCCACCGCCTCCGGGCCTCGCGGACGGCCGATAGGTCGAGCGGCAGGACGAGCAGCTCGGGGTCGAGGTCGGCCGCCCGGCCGGCCAGGCGTCCGCCGGGCGCGAACATGAACGACCCGCCCGCGAAGGTCACGCCTTCCTCGACGCCGACGCGGTTGGCGTAGAGGACGAACGCGGTCGAGAAATAGGACACGGCCTCGCCCATGAGCTCCCACATCCGGGAGGTCTCGAAAGCGTCCCCGCCCCCGACGCCGCGTCCCGGCGCCGCCGAGACGCAGACGATCAGGTCGGCCCCGGAGGCGTGGTGGACGTAGCTCGCGCCGTAGTGGAGGAAGTCCCGGCAGATGAGCAGGCCGACCCGCCCGAAGGGCGCCTCGAAGGTCCGGAAATCCCGCCCCGCGGCGAAGAACTTGGCCTCCTCGAACAGGCCGTTGGTCGGGAGGTAGACCTTGCGGTGGACGTGGACGACGCGGCCGTCGGCGACGAAGGCCGCCGCGTTGTAGAAGAGCCCCCGCTCGGCCTTCCTCTCCTCGACGAACCCGACGACGGCCGAGAGGCCCTTGGTCTTCGAGACGATCTTCCGGAACAGCGGGTCGCTCCCGGGGTCGAGGGCGACCTCCTCGGTCAGGTCCTTCAGGGTGTAGCCCGTCAGGCCGAGCTCGGGGAAGACGACCAGGTCGGCTTTCTTCCGCCGGGCCTTCTCCAGGACGTCGAGATGGAGCTCGACGTTGGCCCCGACGTCGCCCAGGACGGGCGCGACCTGCGCCAGCGCGATCCTCATGGGCCAAAATTAGCACATTCGCGCCGCGTTATCAATTCGTTGAAAAACCCGGCGAATTCGATTATAGTTGGCCTCAATCGAAAGACCGAACCGCAATGAACCACATCGCCGACCACCTGAGGATGATCTTCTTCGAGAAGAAGACCGGCCGGCTCATCTTCCGGCGCGGCGACATCCTCAAGTACTTCTTCTTCGAGAAGGGCGCCATCTTCCAGGTCAAGACGAACCAGCCCG
>CAZFBC010000298.1:0-2721 GCA_964517245.1 uncultured Eubacteriales bacterium
TCCTGGGAGGCCCACCGGGGACGCCTGAGCGAGGACGGGAATTCCATGACGGTCGTCAAGGAGTGGAAGGGCGAGCGGTCGACGTGGACCTTCGTCCGCAGGAAGGGCCAGGACGACTGGATGCGCCGGTTCGCCGCATCGACCGGGAAGGGGTACGCCTACGAGGTCCCGGAATCCCTCGACGACGGCTGGGAGTGCGCGGATCTCTCGGCCGTGGAGATCGATCGGGCGGCCATGATCCGGTTCGCGGAAGGGATCGCCCAGGGAAAACACGATGACATTCACAGCCTTCTCATTGCGAAAGACGGCAAGCTTGTTCTGGAAGAATATTTTTCCACGAACGGCAAACGATATGGACCATTGATAAAGCAAGTGTTCCGGGACAGGCCGCATCACCTGGCGTCCACGACCAAGGGTGTGCTGTCGGCGCTTTGCGGGATCGCCGTCGATCACGGTCTTCTCGAGGATACAGAAGAGCCGATCTACAAATATCTGCCCGCCTA
Organism: uncultured Eubacteriales bacterium; assembly: GCA_964517245.1. Lineage (GTDB taxonomy): Bacteria > Acidobacteriota > Aminicenantia > Aminicenantales > Saccharicenantaceae > RBG-16-66-30. Next base: position 504 of record CAZFBC010000298.1, read on the forward strand.
CGCGGCCTCATTCAGCGACGGAAAAAAGGCGATCACGGTCAAAGATATGCTGACCATGACTCCGGGGTGGGAATGGGAACAGTCCAAATATCCATGGGACGATCCCAGGAACAACGGCGGAGAAATGTATAACCGCGAGGATGTGATCAAATACGTCCTGGAGAGACCTCTGGCCGCGAAGCCGGGCGCGAAATTCAACTATTCCAATGGCGTTCCCACCGTAATGGGCGCGGTGCTCAAGAATGCCTGCGGAATGGACCTCGACCGATATGCCGGCCAGGCTCTATTCCATCCCCTGGGGATCTCGGACTATCCCTGGACACGCTATTTTGACGGCTCTCTTGAAACGGACGGGGGGTTGGCGCTGCGTTCGCGGGACCTGGCAAAGATCGGTCAATTGTTCCTGAACAATGGCGACTGGCGGGGGAAAAACGTCATCTCCGGAAAATGGGTCCGCGAATCGACCGAACGACGAATAGATCTCAATGGCATCTGGGGATGGGGTTACGGCTACTACTGGATGCAGGTCGATCTGAAAACGAGGGGCGGGACGGTCCATTCCTATTTTGTCCCCGGTGACGGGGGACAGCTCCTCGCTGTTTTCCCCGATCTGAACATGGTCATCGTCCTCACCGCCGGAAACTACGGCCGGGACGTCAAATCCGTTTGTTTTTCGATGATCGGCAGAAACGTTCTTCCGGCCGTGATGCCCTCCGTACAATAAGAAAGAGAAGATGTCCTCGGGGGCGAGGAGGAGCTCGGAGGATCCCGCGCTCCCGAGCCGCCTCTTAGAACGCATCGACGCCGGCGGCGATCTTCGTGGCCGTTTCGTCGAGACCGAGCTGATGAAAGACGTGGCCGGTCACTTGGCCCGCGTCATCCCTGAGGAAACGGACCGTCGCGCCTTTGTCGTTCGGAAAGAAAAACCGGTCCTCGCCATACGGAAGGATGGGGTATTTCCGCCCTCCGTTCCGAATCACGAAGAGGGCTCTTCCCTCGCGGAGGACCTCGCGGACGTTCTGGGCGTCGATCCTGTACGCGCCCGTATAACCGCCCAGGAGATCCGGGTCGATGGAAATGATGCCGCGTGATCCGGGGAACTGATACGGCTCGCCGAAGAGAATGGCCGCCAGGCTTCGGCCGATCTCCCCCACCGGCGAGCCGCCGTTGTTGCTGAGGACGGCAATGAAGACATCCTCGTCGGGCCAGCGCTCGACCCAGGCGTTGAATCCCGGGGCGCCGCCGCCGTGGGCAAGGTCCTTCCTTCCCCAGGTCTCCATGACGAGCCAACCGCAACCGAAGCCGTCTCTCGCGGCCCGGAACATCATCTCCCTCGAATCACGCGAAAGGATCGCGTCCCCGCGCAGCCCCGCGTCCCATTTGAGAAGGTCCCGGACGGTGGAATAAAGCGCTCCGGCGGAGAATCCCAGCGAGAGGTGGATCCGCGGAGCCTCGGCCAACTGCCCGTTCCTTCCCTCGACGTAGCCCCGGGCGAATCCCGGGGCATCGCGCCAGTCCTCCCGGTATCCGCTGGAGGCCATGCCCAGGGGGCCGCAAACATGGTCTCGAATATAATCATAATAGGATTTTTCGGAAACCCGCTCGATGACCAGCCCAAGGAGGACATATCCCGTATTGCTGTACGCCGCCCTTTCGCCGGGAGCGAAGTCGAGGTCTTTGTCCTCGATGAGCCCGATGAGCTCGAGCGGCGTCTTGGGCTTCATCATATCGCCGAGGACCCGGGGATCGGGAACGGCTTCCGGAACCCCCGACGTGTGCGTCAGGAGGTGCCGGATCGTGATCGCGGCTCCCGTCTTCTCCGGGTATTCGGGAACGTATTTCCTCAGCGGATCGTCGAAATCGAGGAGGCCCCTGTCGGCGAGCTGCATGACGGCGGCCGCCGTGAACGTTTTTGTGACCGAGCCGATCAGGAACCGGGTCGAGGGGGTATTCTCCACGCCTTCCTCGAGACGGGCCATCCCCAGGCTCGCTTCGAAGGCCGCCTCACCGCTCCGGGAGACCAGGACGGAGCCCTGGAAATTCCAGAATTGTCGTGCCGCCCGGAGATATTCCCCCATTCGTGCGGCCGGCTCTTTCTTCGCGGAGGAGCAGGCGCAGAGGACGCCGACGGCAAGCCCCGCGACCGACACAAAAGAAAGGACGTTCGGCTTTTTCTTGGCGAAAAGCATTTTTCTCATTATATAGGATATTTATCCAT
>CAZFBC010000299.1:0-2694 GCA_964517245.1 uncultured Eubacteriales bacterium
GCCCTGGACGCCCTCAAGGCCGTCCAGGCCTACAGCGCGAGGAAGCTGCCGGTCGAGTTCGTCGTCGACGTCCTGGCGGTCAATCCCAACGACGGCACGGCCGGAAAGCGGCGGACGACCAGCACGCTGACCGGACTCGAGTGCCGCCTGCTCATCGACGGCCAGCCGACCGTCATGGGCAACATCGACGACCCGATCGAGATCCCGGGGACCGGCGAGGAATCGGTCGTCCCCCTGCGACTTTCGCTCGACCTGCTGGAGTTCTTCGGGGACAGGCGCTACGAGGACATCATCCAGCTGGCCCTGGCCGTCGGGGGGAAGAACAGGTCCGCCGCCCGGATCGCCCTCGACGCCCAGCCGACGGTCTCGACCCCGCTCGGCCCCATCACCTATCCCGGGCGCCTAACCATCGTCAGCACGGAATTCCGCTGATTCAGAAGATCCTGTAGCGGCCGTCGGACATGACGACCTCGTCCGAGCCGTCCGGGTAGCGGAGGACGACGGAGTAGACGGCGATTCTCGGCTGGGTGGCCGGAATGTAGATCCGGTCGAGGTGGACGACCTCCTCGGGGCGGGAAAAAGCCGACGGGCCGACCTGCCCGCCGAAGTGGTCGCTCCGGCCGAAGGCGACATGCAGGCCCAGCTTCTCGTCGAGGAGGATCTCGCCGACCGGGCCGATGCCGAAATCCCCGAGGACCCCGAAGCCGAGCTCGGCCATGTTCCCGTAGGCCGGCTCGCGGCGCAGGCGGTCGGCCTCGTCCTTCCAGGCCGGGCCCAGCGTCGCCGCCGGACGAACGGCCACGGCCCTGTTGGCCTCGACGGCGAAGACGAGCACCTCGCCGGAGATCTCGACGGGCAGCTCGCCCCGGGTCCGGCTGGCGGGGCCGCGTTCGCCTTCGTAAGGGACGATGTAGGCCTCCCCGCTGGGCAGGTTCCCGGCCGCCCCTTTCCGGGGGAATCGGCCGCCGCTCTCGTGGGCCGTTCGATGACGGAGGTCGAAGACCATCGTGTGAGGCTCGAGGCCGTCCTTGATGAACTCGATCTCGGCCTCTTCGGCCCTGTCCAGGCGGTCCTTGAGGGCGGAGACGCGTCGCCCGACCTCCCCGTAGTCCACGCGGAGGGCCGGGATCATCTTCTCGGAGAAGCCGGGCATGGTGGCCGCCCGGAAGCCGTGCCTCCCCGCCGCGTTCTTGAGGGGGGCCGTCGTCGAGTATTCGGTCGGCGCAAGGAAGAGGGGGACCTCCCCGAAGACCGTCTCGAACGGCGTCCTCGCGCCGGCCTCCGGCAGACCGGACGCCTCGGCCGGCAAACGGTCGCGGATGACGAAGGCCTCGGCCGGCAGGTCGGCGTTGTTGGAGCCGACGTCGGGGTAGGCGACGAGCCGCACGTCGTCGAGGGGCACGGAGGCGGCGCCCCTCGCGAGAAGGGTATGCCACTCTTCGGCCATGGCCCGCCGGGCCGTCCAGTCCGGATTGTCCCGGCCGGGCCCGCGCGGCACGTCGACGAGGATCGCGAGAGACCGGTCCTCGGGATGGCCGGGGAAGACCGATCGGACGAGGCTGACGAGGTCGGCTTCGCTCAGTCCGGGCATGGGGATCCTCCTTGGACGGGGCCGGCGCCGGCCGGCCCGACAGTGAGCTCGAGGGCACGCTCCGGGTCGAGGGCCTCCCGGACATAGGCGTTCATGGCGTCGAGGCCGACGGCGTCGATCGGGCCGTAGATCCCCGCCAGGCCTTCGGGTCCCAAGCCGAGGACCTCGAATAGGCCCAGCAGCCCGACCCTCCCGGGCTTGGACTCGACCGAGCGGAGGAAGCCCGCCTTGGCCAGGGCCTTCGTCGCCGCCAGCTCCTCCGGCGTCAGGCCGTCTTCGCGCAGGGCGGCGAGCGCCCGGTCGAGCGCCTCGCCCGCCCGGACCGCCTTGGCCCGGTCCGTGACCAGGAAGGCTTCGAGGACCCCCGACCTCCTCGTCCAGGTCAGGCGGGCGTCGACTTCGTAGGCCAGCCTTTCGTCCATCCGCAGAGGCCACAGGCGCGATCCCGGTCCGCGGCCTAGCAGGGCCTCGAGGAGGGAGCCCTTGGCGTGGCCCTCGGCGGTCGGGGCGGGAAGGGGAAAGGCCCGGCCGACATAGGTCTGCTTCGTCTCCCGGGTCAGGGTGATCACGCGCCCGTCCGGCGTGGCGGGAAGGGCCGTGGTCGCTTCCTCGCCCCCGCCCCGGGGGACCTTGGAGAAGTGTTTTTCGAGCCGGGGCCGGATCTCCTCGAGGTCGAGGTCCGAGGCGACGGCGAAGAACACCCCCGCGTCGTTGAAAGTGCGGCGGTGGAAAGCGACGACGTCCTTGCGCTCGATGGCCTTGCGGCTGGCGTCGGACCCGAAGGTGGACGAGCCGTACCCCTCGCCCCGGAAGAAGGCCCGGAAGGCCGCGTTGCGGGCGCCGAGAAGGACATCGTCCTCCTCGGCGCGTCCCTGGATCTTCATCGTCTCCTTCGCCGCGCCGATCCGGAGGCCGCTGAGAAGAGGGTCCTGGACGATCTTGGCGGCCACGCGGAGCGCCGCCTCGAAGTCGCCGGACAGGCACTCGACGAGAAGGCAGGTGAAATCCTCGGAGCACGAAAGGCTGAGGCGGGTCGCCTGGCCCATAAGCTCCCGGACCTTGTCCTCGTCGGGGATCTCGAGGCTCAGCCGGGCGGTCAGATA
>CAZFBC010000300.1:0-2691 GCA_964517245.1 uncultured Eubacteriales bacterium
AGCGGTAGAGCCACCGGCTCATAACCGGTCGGTCCCAGGTTCGAATCCTGGTAGGCCCATGGGACCGCGAGAAAGAGGACACACGCTTAGTGGACATCGACTTCGATCTCATCGTCGAGCTCCAGCGCCTGGACGCCGAGATCCACAACGCCTCCCTCGTCCTCGAGGGCATCCCCCGCCTCGTCGAGGACGTCGACCGGAAGATCGAGGCGACCGACAGGCTCGTCGCCGACGCCAAGGACAAGATGTCCCGGAACCAGAAAAAGCGCCGCGACCTCGAGAACGAGGTCAAGGACCTGAAGGTCCAGATCGGGAAATACAAGCGCCAGCTGAACGAGGTCAAGACCAACAAGGAATACACGGCCCTCCTCCGCGAGATCGAGGAGTCCCAGCACAGGATCGACACCATCGAGGAGGCCATCATCGCCGAGATGCTGGCCGCCGACGACGTCGAGGAGGAGATCCGGGCCGCCCTCCACAAGCAGGGCCAGGAGGAGGACAGCCTCAAGAAGGAGAAGGTCGTCCTCGACGAGAAGCTCAGGGAGACCGAGGCCCGGTTCGCGGCGCTCGCCAAGGAGCGGGAAGCCCTCCTGCCCCGCGTCCCCCGCGAGCAGCTGAAGCTCTACGAGGCCATCTTCCAGAAGAAGGGCGGCACGGCCCTCTCCCCCGTCACCGGCGACTTCTGCGCCATGTGCCACATGCGCGTCCGCCCGCAGATGCTCAACGAGATCCGCGACAAGGCCAAGGTCATCCTCTGCGAGAACTGCGGCCGGATCCTCTACTGGACGGCCAAGCCGGAGCCGGTCAAGTCCGGCCCCCCGGACTCGGAATAGCCTCCCCGCGGGCCGGCCGGCCGCCCCCTCAGCCGCCGTTCGCCGAGTCTTCGCGCGACTCGCCCGCCTCCTCCCGGTACAGCGCCTCGATGAGGTCCTTGTACTGGGCCGTGACGTTGGACCGCCGGACCTTGAGCGAGGGGGTCATCTCGCCCTTCTCGATCTCGAAGTCGCGGGGCAGGACGGCGATCTTCTTGACCCTCTCGTAGGATGCCAGGTGCGGCGTCGTCCGGTCGACCTCGGACTTGAGGAAGGCGACGATGCGCCGGTCGCGGCCGAGGTCCTCGACCGTCTGGTAGGGGATCCCCTGCTCCCGGGCGTAGGCCCGGAGCTTGTCGAAGTCGGGGACGATGAGGGCGGCGACGAAGCGGCGGCGGTCGCCCAGGACCACGGCGCCGGTGATGTAGGGGCTCGTCTTGATGAGGTTCTCGATGGGCTGGGGCGCGATGTTCTTGCCGCCGGAGGTGACGAGGAGGTCCTTCTTGCGGTCGGTGATGACCAGGAAGCCGTCGGCGTCGAAGAGGCCGATGTCGCCGGTGTGGAACCAGCCCCCCTCCAGGACCTCCCGCGTCTCCGCCTCCTTCTTGTAGTAGCCCTTCATGATGTTCGGCCCGCGGGCCACGATCTCGCCGTCCGCGGCGATCTTGATGTCGATGCCCGGGGCCGGCTTGCCCACCGTCCCCAGCCGGATGTCCTCGAACGTGTTGATGGACAGCAGGGGCGAGGTCTCGGTCAGGCCGTAGCCCTCGAGGATGGTCAGGCCGATGGCGTAGAAGAACTCGGCGATGTCCTTCGAGAGCGGCGCCCCGCCGGAGACGAAGAAGCGGACCCGGCCGCCCGTCTTGGCGACGATCTTGGAGAAGACGAGCTTGGCGGCGATCGAGCGGCGGAAGGCCAGGCCGCGGGGCACGGCCTTCCCGGCGATCTTCAGGGCGCCGTAGGCCCTGCCGACCTCGACGGCCCAGAAGAAGATCTTCCGGCGCAGGGGCGGGCTGGCCAGGACCTGGTCCATGACCTTGGTGTAGATCTTCTCGAAGACTCGGGGCACGCTGACCATGATGTGGGGCCGGACCTCGAGGAGGTTCTGGGCCACGGCCTCGACGCTCTCGGCGTAGGCCACCGTGCAGCCCTTGTAAATGTAGGTGAACATGACCATCCGCTCGAGGACGTGGGACAGCGGCAGGAAGGACAGGGCCGTGTCCGCGGAGGAGAACTCGACCAGGTCCGAGGCCGTCCGGATGTTGCTGACGAGGTTGTCGTGCGTCAGGATGACGCCCTTGGGGACGCCCGTCGTGCCCGAGGTGTAGATCAGGGTGGCCTCGTCGTCAGGCTTGACCCGGGCGACGAGCTCGTCGAACTCGCCCGGCAGGGACTCGGCCACGCCGCGCCCCCTGTCCAGGACGGCCTTGAGGGTCAGCACGCCGGCCGGGGCCTCGTCGGCGAAAGTGATGTAATGCTTGACCTTGGTCAGCACGGGCCGCAGGGGCTCGATCTTCTTCCAGTGCTCGGCGCTCGAGATGACGACGACCGCGGCGTCCGAGTCGTCGACGATGTAGCGGATCTGCTCCGGCACGAGCGTCGTGTAGATGGGCACGGTCAGGCCGCCGGCCGCGAGCGTCGCGAAGTCGGTCATGGTCCACTCGGGCCGGTTCTCCGACAGGAGGCAGAGCTTGTGGCCGGCCTCGAAGCCCAGGGACCGGAGCCCCAGGGCGAGGTGCTTGACGCCGTCCCCGAACTCCTGGGACGAGATGGGCGCGAACGCCCCTCCCCTCTTGACCAGCATGAAGTCCGGCTTGGGATAGGCCGTCACCGAATGGACGATCAGTCGGGCCAGGGTCGTGACCATTTTCCCTCTCTT
>CAZFBC010000301.1:0-1411 GCA_964517245.1 uncultured Eubacteriales bacterium
GATCCGGCTCGAACCCAACATGAGGGCTGGCTCCCCGCGAGGGCGGCGCGTCACGGGATCGCTGAGCGCCGGTTGACATGTGCCGGCGCCCCACGTTATCCTCCTCTGCGACGATGAGAACGTTCAAGGCTTTTGGGCCGCTCGTCCTCGTGCTCCTCCTCGCCTCCTCGGTAGGGACCCAGGTCGAGGAGGAGATCCCGATCGAAGTCATCCGCCTGAGCGACCGGGTCCTGGTCCTCAGGGAAGATGTCGTGAGCAACAACGTCACGGCCATCGCCTCGAAAAAGGGCCTGGTCATCGTGGACGATTCCGGCTTTCCCAGCACGGCCCGGAAGATGCGGGCGATCATCGAGCGGGAGTTCAAACGGACGGATTTCGCCTACGTCATCAACACCCATTTCCATTGGGATCATGCTTGGGGGAATCAAGTCTTTCCCGAGGCCACGGTTATCGGTCACACGAATTGCGCGGCCCTGATGGATGGAGGCGATGAGTACCTCGCTTCCAGCGGCCGGGACATGAGGCGGAGGCTTGAAGAGGAGAAAGCCCTGCTCGGCCGGACCGCCCCGGATTCCGCGCAGGCGCAAGCCATCCGCCGCTCCATCCGGGCAAGGGAACGGTCAATCAGAGACCACGCCGACGGGTTTGCCGTCGTCCTGCCCCAGACCACCTTCGACGACCGACTGGTCCTGGACCTGGGTGACCTCACCCTGAAGATGTATTTCTTCGGCCGCGCTCACTCCGGAATGGATATCTTCGTCAACATCCCGGAAGAGGGGATCCTCATCACCGGGGACGTCTTCCTCGACCGCCTCTGGCTGCCGCTCTTCGCCGGCCTGCCCGACCTCGACGTTCCCAGATGGATCGAGGTGCTCCACACGATCCTGGACGGAGAGGAGAGGCCGAGCCGGATCATAACGGGTCATCTGGACCTCTGGACCGTGGAAAAGCTCGACCTCTGGAGGGACTATATCGTCGACAATTGGAACGGCCTTCAAAAATCCAAGGCAGAAGGCCTCGGCTTTGAGGAGGCGGCCGCCCGGCTTCCGCTCGGTGAAGCATACCATTACCTTCGGCAGAACGGGCATAGCGACGCCCGCCTCCAGGAGTTCCACCGCGGAAACCTGGAGGCCTTCTGGTCGCAGATGGTCGAATCCGCGGCCCGGACTATCCAGCGCGTGCTCGGGGCGGGAGGAATAGCCGCGGGCCTGAAAGAGTTCAAGGATCTGAAGGCCGCCAAGAGCCGGGCCTTTTTCAGCGAACGCCAATTCAACAGGGCCGGCTACGCCTTTCTCGAAGCGAGAAAGATCGACGAGGCTATCACCGTCTTCAAGATGAACGTGGAGCTCTTCCCGAAGTCCTGGAATGTCTACGACAGTCTGGCCGAGGCCTACGCCGTCAAGGGGAAGAT
>CAZFBC010000301.1:1511-2672 GCA_964517245.1 uncultured Eubacteriales bacterium
CGTCACTCGCAGAAGATGCGGACCTTGTCCTTGCCGTCCACCTCGATCGTCATGTCGTCGAGGTTGGAGACGATCTCTTCCAGGTCCTGAGGCGTGATCCGGGCCAGGTCGATGTCCAGGCCCTGGTCCTTGAAGGCCTGATTGACCTTGGCGTGGGCCTCGCGGGGGATGAAGGCGGCGAACTTGAGCCCGGCCCGGATGAGCTTGAACGGGACCCGGATGTTGACCCGGTCGTCGCTCTCGCTGTCCGAACCCGGCTCGACCTGGATGCGGAGGTACTTCCAGGAGCGCCGGCCGGCGGCGTCCGTGGCGTCCGGCATGGCGGTCGCGGGTTCGCCGACGGCGGCCAGGAGCTTCTCGGCCTCGTCGACCGAGATCTTGCCTTGGGCCAGCATGTCCAGTATCTTGCGTCGTTCTTCGTTCATGAGGATCTCCTTGCCGCGTTCTAGATGAAATCGATCAGAAACTCGCTGTCTTTCTGATCGACGTCGACGGTCAGCCCGCCCAGGTGCCAAAGGACCGAGCCGAGCAGGGGATAGACGAGAAGAAGCCGCAGGCCCGGGCCCCGCCCCGACGTGACCAGGGCGGCCAACAGCAGCAGGGGGAGCAGGAGGAGCATCAGGGCGGCCAGAAGGACCCAGACGACGATGACCGGGAACCAGAGCCCGAAACCGCGGCGGCCGGGCTCCTTGACCTTGAGGCGGACGATCAGGGGCAGCATGGGGTTCAGCCTTTCAGCCTTTTCAGGGCCTCGTCGACCGAGATCTCGCCCTTGTCGAGCTGGGCGAGGACGTCCTTGCCGGGCGACGGCGGATTGACCTCGACGAAGGGCAGTTGGGCCGAGATGGCGTTCAGCCGGTTCTTGACGGTCGGGTAGCTGACGCCGAAGAGGGCCTCCATCTCCTTGATCGAGCCGTGGCTGCGGACGAAGGCGGTGACGAAGAGCTGGTCCTCGGCCGTCAGCTTGGCCAGGGGGGGCAGGACGAAGCTGCCTTCGATCGAGATGTCCCGGTCGGCCAGCTTCACTTTTTCGATGGTGAAGGCTTCGCCTCTCGTCAATTTGGTCAGTTCCTGCCAGTCTTGGGTCATTTTGCTCAATCCATTATTGATTTACACTATATATATACGCAAATAAATTGAAAAAGTCAATAAGAATATTAA
>CAZFBC010000302.1:0-2670 GCA_964517245.1 uncultured Eubacteriales bacterium
CCGGCACAAGGGCCATTCGCTCATCAACCTGGTCGGCTTCGCCCTCGGGATGTCCTGCTGCGTCGTCATCTTCCTCTATGTCCGCCACGAGCGGAGCTTCGACCGGCACCACAAGGACGTCGACAGGGTCTTCCGGATCAGCATGGACATCCGGACGAAGACGGCCAACCGTCTCTTCGCCCCCATCTCGGACACGGCCGGCCCGGCCCTGGCGAAGGACTATCCCCAGGTCGAGGCCGTGGCCCGGGTCTGGCCGCGGGCCAGCCGGCTCGTCAAACGCGACGACGTCCTGGGCTACGAGGACCTGTTCATGTTCGCCGACCCCACCCTGTTCGACGTCCTGACCGTCCCCCTGCGCCAAGGTGATCCCCGCACGGCTCTCGCCGGTCCGGGCGCCCTGGTCATCACGGACAAGCTGGCCAAGAAATACTTCGGGGCCGCGGACCCGGTCGGAAGGAGGCTCGACATCAACGGCCGGGACTACGAGATCACGGCCGTCGCCGCGGACCCGCCGTCGACGACCCACCTGCCCTACGGCCTCATCGCCTCGATGGCCACGATCGCCAACGAGGACTTCATGAACAACTGGCACTCGACGATGTTCTACACCTATCTCAAGCTCAGGCCGGGGGTCGACGCGGCGGCGTTCGGCGAGCTCGTCGGCCGGCTGGCCGACAACTACGTCAAGGGCCAGCTCGACGCCTGGGGGACGGAATACCGTTACTTCCTCCAGCCGGTGAGGGGGCTCCATTTAGCGGCGCCGCTTCGCTACGAGGTCGAGCCGCCGTCGAACCCGGTCACGCTGACCATCCTGTCCGTCGTCGGCCTGTTCACGCTTCTCATCGCGGCGTTGAACTTCATGAACCTGGCCACGGCCCGGTCGGCCAACCGGGCCCGGGAGGTCGGACTGCGCCGGGTCGTCGGGGCCGAGCGGCGGCAGCTCGTCCTGCAGTTCCTGGGGGAAGCCGTCCTTTTCGCCCTCGCCGCCATGGGGGTGGCCGTTGTCGCCGTTCGCCTAGCCATCCCGGCCCTGAACGTCCTGACGGGCGCCGGTTTGACCTGGCGGGACCTCGTCTCGCCGGCGACACTGGCCCTCTTCGCGGGCGGGGCCGTCCTCGTCGGCCTGGCCGCGGGGCTCTACCCGGCCTTCGTCCTGTCGTCGTTCCGGCCGGTCACGACGCTCCGGGGAGGCCTGGGGCGCGGCCGGTCGGGCCTCGTCCTGCGCACCGTTCTCGTCGTCGCCCAATTCTCGATCTCGTCCGCCCTCATCGTCGGGACGTTGTTCATGCGGCAGCAGCTCCGGTTCATGAAGAGCCAAGACCTCGGGTTCGACAAGACCCAGAAGCTGGTCGTCCCGCTGCGCGGCGGCATCTCCGTGCGGGCCAACTTCGCCGACGTGAAGAACGCCTTCCGGGGCGGCCCGGGCGTCAAGGGCGTCGCGCTGTCCTCGACGGTCCCCGGCCGGACGGTGTCCAATTTCGCCATCGAGATCGTCGGCCAGGCCGACAACAAGAACCAGTCCATGTTCCATCTCTATTTCGACGACGAGTTCGTCCCCCTCTACGGGATCTCTCTGGTCGCCGGGCGGGCCTTCGAGAAGGACCTGGCGACGGATGTGGCGGAGACCTTTCTCATCAATGAGGCGGCGGTCAAGGCCTTCGGTTGGAGCCGGCCGGAGGAGGCGCTGGGGAAGAGGCTCCGGACGGGGAACGGGGGGCGGACGCTCACCATCATCGGCGTGACCAAGGACTTCCATTACCGGGGCCTCCAGGCGCCCGTCGAGCCCCTGGCCATGGAGTTCAATCCGGGGATGTTCTCCTACCTGACCTTCGAGGTCGAGGCGGCCGGCGTCGCGGCGGCCCGGTCGTTCGCCGAGAGGACGTGGAAGGAGACGTTCCCGGGCCGGCCCTTCGAGAGCTTCTTCCTCGACGCCGATTTCGACCGCCAGTACCGGGCCGACGAGCGGACCGGGAGGATCTTCGGCGCCTTCATGCTCTTGGGGCTGTTCGTCGCCAGCTTGGGACTTTTCGGCTTGGCCTCGTTCACGGCCGAGAGCCGGACCCGGGAGATCGGCGTCCGCAAGGTGCTCGGGGCGTCGTCGGGGAGCATCGTGGCCCTGCTCTCGCGCCAATTCGCCGTCTGGGTGTTGGCCGCCGACCTGCTCGCATGGCCGGCGGCCTACCTGTTCGTCGACCGGTGGCTGAGGAACTTCGCCTACCGGACCTCCATCGGCTGGGAGACGTTCGCGCTGAGCGGTCTGGCGGTGCTGGGCGTGGCTCTCCTGACGACGAGCCTGCAGACGGTCCGGGCCGCGGCGGCCAATCCGGCCGTCTCGCTCAAGTACGAGTAGCCTTTCCCCGGGGCGCGCGGGGATGGGCGGCCGGGCCCATCCCTTGACGGGGGAACAGGTATCGCGTCCCCGATCTGCGACGGCGCCTTGTCATCGGGGGTGTCCCTCTGATATAAACCGGAGAGACAGTGTGTCCCGAAGAATCCAATCGCAGGAGCCCCGCATGAGAAAGCGCATTGCCATGGCCGTTATCTCGCTCCTCGCCATCGCCGTCGCTTTTGGCGCGGCCCAGGCCCGGCCCGAGGTCCGCGAGGCGGGCGGGACGTTCGCGGTCCACGCGGGCGGCCTGGCCGTCGCCGCCCTCGTCCCCTTCGCCGGGG
>CAZFBC010000303.1:0-2668 GCA_964517245.1 uncultured Eubacteriales bacterium
TCAGCGGACGTCGTAGCGGATGAATAGGACGTAGGCGGCGGCGAAGAGGACGACGGCGTAACCGAACAGGACGGCGAACGGCGGCAAGGCCGCTCGGACCCTCTCCCCGAGCTCCTCCTCGACGTAGCGGAAGCGGGGCGCGTCGCTCATGTCGACCGCCGTGTTCCAGGCGTCCACGGTCGGGTCCTTGGCCCGCATCTCCTCGATCTTCCTCGGACGGTAATCGCGATAGAAGGCCTGGCTCCAGAGCTCGGCCAAGCGTCCGAAATGGACCCGGTTCCGCATCCCGGTCGAGGACAGGTCGGTCGCGAGATAGGCGAGATCGGCCAGCGGCGAAACCATCGAGATCGCGCGGGCCAGGCCCGTTTGGGCCTCCTCCTTGCGGCGCAGGTCCTGGTTCAGATCCTCGGCCTTGGCGCTCTGGATGCGGTTGGCCTCGGCCCAGGCCCGTTCGCTCGCCGCCCGGTTCGCCTCGAAGGCCTTCCTGTACGCCGGGTCCTCGGCGACGCGCCTCTTGACCTCGCCCTCGGACAGCCGCTCGGCCAGCACGGGATGCTCCCTGAGGACCTGGGCCTGGTACTCCGCCAGGAGCTTCCGGCCGAGGTCGTCCCGGTCGACATCGGTCAGGCGCGATATTTCCCTGTCGATCTTGATCCGCGACGGCGTGGGAGCGAGGAACGAGGCCACGTAGGGGCTGAGGTTGGGCACGACCAGGACCAGGAGCGTCCAGACGAAGAGCGAGGTCATGATCGACGAGGCGCTCGAACGGTGGGCCGACGAGACCAGGATGCCGATGAGCGCGAACACGCCGATGTAGAGGATCGCCCCGGCGACGATCGCCCCGAGGGCGGCCCAGTCCGTTCCCGTCCAGTCGATCCGGGGACGGAGCAGGACGACGATCATCCCGGCCGCGAGGGAGACGAGCAGCGGTCCGACGAGGGTCAGGACGGCGGCAACGGCCTTGGCCAGGACGATCTTCGGGCGCGGCAGGCCGTTGGCCAGCATCAGCTTGAGCGTCCCGTCCTCCTTCTCTCCGCTGACGGCGTCGTAGGTCAGGATGAGGGCCACGAGGCTCATGAGGATCGTGATGATGAAGGTCAGGTCGATGAGAGGGAACATGATCGGCAGCGGATCGTTGTCGAAGCCCGCCATGTTGACCTCGGCCGTGAGCCCGCGGACGAGCGTTTGGAAGGGGACGGGCGGCTGGGCCGGCTGGACGATGGCCCCGATGCGGTTGAAGTGGGCGTAGCTGCGGAGGTAGCGGTCGATCTCGGCCTGCCGCGCCGAGTACTCGTCGAGCTGGCGGACGTAGTCGCCGGTCAGAACGACGGCCGTGACGACCGCGAGGACCAGGAGGATGACAAAGCTGGCCAGGAAGCGGAACGACAGGACGTGGGACCGCATCTCCTTGGCGACCAGGGTCCGGATCATGGCGTCACCTCACGTCGTAGCGGACGAAGCCGGCGTAGGCCAGGGCAAAGGCGCCGATATTGAAGACCATCAGCCAGGCCGCGTCGAACAGGGCCCCCGCGGCGAAAACCTCGGCCAGAGGGCGTCGCCGGTAGGCGAAGGCGGCGTATCGAGCCTCCCGGTCGCCGGCGGCCTGATCGGCGATGAGCTGATCGATGATCGCGTTCTTGTAGCGGATGACCTCGGCCTTGAAGCGGCTCTCTTCGCCGATCCCGGTGCCGGCGATCCCGGTCGCGGCGTCGAGGAGGCCGGCGGCGGGAGAGAGCCGGTTGATGTTCCGGGCCAGCCGGACGAGGCGATCGAACTTGGACCGATAGTCCTCCTCCATCAGATCGTTCTCCCGGTTGATGGCCCGGAAGCGGTCGGCCCAGCTCTCACGCCCGCCGAGCCCGAGCAGGACCTCGCGGGTCCAGGTCCGCTCCCGCTTCTCGCTCAGGGCCTTGACCGACGGGACGTCGACGAACTGGCGGGCGACAAGGGTGCCGAGATTGGGCAGGACGAAGACGAGGAGGGCCCAGGCGAACAGGAGGACCATGACCGACGTGGCGGCCCGCCGGGTCATGGCCGAGACGAGCAGGCCCAGGCTGAGGAAGAAACCGATGTAGAGCAGGGCCAGCGCCAGGATGAGGCCGAGGCGCCCGAGCTCACCGGCCGTGAAGCGGACGTTCGGGTCGAAGAGCATGACCGCCGTGCCGAGGAGGGTCACCAGGAGGAAGGGCAGGGCCAGACTGAGGAAATTGCCGAGCCACTTGCCCAGAAGGATGCGGGCCCGGGAAGCGGGGCCGCTCAGCAGGAGCTTCAGCGTCCCCAGCTCGCGCTCGCGGTTGATCTGATCGAAGCCGAAGAGGAGCGCGACGAGCGACAGGATGACCCGGACGACGTAGAGGAAATCCGGGGCGGGGAAGAAGGCGTAGACGATGTTCCCCGACGACTGGCCGGCCCGCACATCGACGCCGACGACGGAGACTTCGAAGGAGCGGGTCATGGCGTCCTCGAGGCCCTTGGCGAAGATCGACAGGGGGTTCGGGGGGGCGACCGCGATGGGCTGGCCGGGGTCGGGGCGGATGATCTGGAAATCGGCCATCCGCCCGGAGAAATCCCGGTACATGATGAACAGGCTCGTGGCCACGAGCAGGACCACGAGCAGGAGGACGACGAAGAACTTGTAGCTGACCAGGTTGGCCAGGATCTCCTTGCG
>CAZFBC010000304.1:0-2659 GCA_964517245.1 uncultured Eubacteriales bacterium
CTGACCGAGTTCGGGCCGAACCGCCTGCCCAGCCCGGAGCCGCCCTCGCTCGGCGCCATCGTCCTCCACCAGTTCAAGAGCCCCCTCATCTTCATCCTGCTCGCCGCCGGCGCGATAGCCGCCCTCGCGGGAGACGCCAAGGACGCCGTCTTCATCCTGGTCGTGATCCTGCTCAACGCCACGATCGGGACGCTCCAGGAGCACCGGGCCGAGAAGAGCGCCCACGCCCTGCAGCGGTTCCTCCAGGTCAGGGGCCGAGTCCGCCGGGCCGGCCGGCAGCGGCTGGTCCCGGCCGAGGAGATCGTCCCCGGCGACGTCGTGCTGCTCGAGTCGGGCGACAAGGTGCCGGCCGACCTGCGCCTCGTCCGGGCCAACGGACTGGCCGTCGACGAGTCGTTCCTCACCGGGGAGTCGGCCGCGGCCGCCAAGAGGATCGAGGCGCTCGAGCCCGACACGCCGGTCGCCGACCGGGCCGTCATGGCCTACGCCGGCGCGACCGTCGTCTCCGGGCGCGGCCTGGGCCTGGTCGTCGCGACCGGGGCCCTGACCGAGGTTGGGAAGATCGCCCGGTCCGTGGCCGAGGGCGAGGGGGCCAAGCCGCCGCTCGTCCTGCGGATGGAGAAGTTCGCCCGGGACATCGGCGTCGTCGTGCTGGCCGCCTCCTCCGCGCTGGGGGCGGTCACGTTCTTCCGCGGCATGCCCCTCTTCGAGGTCGGGATGCTGGTGATCGCCATGGCCGTCTCGGCCATTCCCGAAGGCCTGCCCGTGGCCATGACGGTGGCCCTGTCCCTGGCCACGTCGCGGATGGCCAAGCGCCACGTCATCGTCCGCCGCCTGCCCGCGGTCGAGAGCCTCGGCAGCTGCACCGTGATCGCCAGCGACAAGACCGGGACGCTGACCGTCAACCGGCAGACCGTCAAGGCCGTCGTCTTCCCCGACGGCGCCCGGGTGGCGGTGGAGGGGCAGGGCGCCAACGACGAGGGCCGGGCCCGCCTCGACGGCGGCGCCGAGGTCCCCCCCGCCCTGGCCGAGCGGCTTCTCGACCTGGCCCGGGCCGGCGTCCTCTGCAACGAGGCCGTCCTGTCGAAGACCGAGGACGGATGGGAATCGAGCGGGGACGCCATGGACGTGGCCCTCCTGGCCCTGGGGCGCAAGCTGGGCCTCGACCCCGACGACCTGCGCCGGCGGCACGAGACGGTCGCCGAGATCCCCTTCGAGTCCGACCGGCGCTTCGCGGCCCGGGCGGTCCGCCTGGACGGCCGGCCCGTCCTCATCGTCAAGGGCGCCTTCGAGACCGTGATCTCGTTCTGCGCCACGGCCGAAAAGGCCGGCGGGCCCGAGGCGCCGGACCGGGACGAGCTCGGGCGCCTGGCCCTGGGCCTGGCCGGCGAGGGCTACCGGGTCCTGGCCGTGGCCACCGCCCCCCTCCCCCCGGGGGAGGACGGCTCCGGGCTCGACGAGTCCCGCCTCACCGGGCTCAACCTCCTCGGCTTCCTCGGCTTCATCGACCCCCTGCGCCCCGAGGTCAAGGCGGCCGTCGACGAGGCGCGGCGGGCGGGCATCAAGGTCATCATGATCACCGGCGACCACCCGGCCACGGCCCTGGCCATCGCCCGCGAGCTGGGCATCGCCGGGTCCGAGGCCGACGTCGTGACCGGCCGGGAGCTGGCCGAGACCGGCGACTGCTGCGTGCCGGAGTTCTTCGAGAAGCTCAAGGGCGCGACCGTGCTGGCCCGGGTCTCGCCCGAGCAGAAGCTCCAGGTCGTCGACGCCCTGGTCCGCCTCGGCCACTTCGTCGCCGTGACCGGGGACGGGGTCAACGACGCCCCGGCCCTGCGGCGGGCCAACATCGGCGTGGCCATGGGCTCGGGCACCGACATCGCCAAGGACACGGCCTCGCTCATCGTCACCGACGACAACTTCGCCTCCATCGTCGCCGGCGTCGAGGAGGGCCGTCACGCCTACGCCAACGTCCGCAAGGTGACCCTCTTCCTCATCTCGACCGGCCTGGCCGAGCTCCTGCTGATCGGCCTGGCCATCGTCGCCGGACTGCCCGTGCCGCTGCTCGCCGTCCAGATCCTCTGGCTCAACCTGGTGACCAACGGCATCCAGGACGTGGCCCTGGCCTTCGAGGCCGGCGAGAAGGGCGTCATGGACGCGCCGCCCCGGCCGCCGAAGGAGGGCATCTTCAACGCCAGCATGGTCCGCCAGGTCGCCGTGGGCGCGCTGACGATGGCCCTGGTCTGCTTCGCGGCCTGGGCCCTCATGATCCGCGCGGGCTGGGAGGAGACGGCCGCCCGCAACGGCCTGCTGACCCTCCTCGTCTGCATGCAGTTCTTCCACGTGCTGAACTGCCGGTCGGAGAGCCGCTCGGCCTTCCTCGTGCCGGTCCGCAGCAACCCCGTGCTCTTCGTCGGGATGGCCGCGGCCTTCCTCATCCACGTCATGGCCACGGAAGTCCCGCTCCTGCGGGGGCTGCTGAGGACGGGCCCGCTGCCCCTGACGCAGTGGCTGGCCTACGCGGCCCTGGCCTCCACGGTCCTCCTGACGGCGGAGGCGGCCAAGGCCCTGGGCGCCCGCCGACGACGCGCCGCGCGGAGGCCTTCGTGACCCCCGAGATCGGCCTCGTCCTCGTCTTCCTCGGCCTGACCGTCGTCCT
>CAZFBC010000305.1:0-2646 GCA_964517245.1 uncultured Eubacteriales bacterium
ACACCCACGCGGCCGTCGCCCTCACCGTCGTCGCCGCCCTGCGCGAGCTCGAGCCGGGCGAGAGGCCGGAGACGGTCTACGGCTGCGAGGTCTGGCGCGGGCTCGACTGGATGGACGACGCGGACAAGGTCCCGCTCGACGTCTCCCGACGGGAGACGCTCTCCGCGGGCCTCATCGGCGTCTACGACTCCCAGGTCGAGGGCGGCAAGCGCTACGACCTGGCCACGGCCGGCCGGCGCCGGGCCAACGCCAGCTATTTCCGGTCGCACGACATCGACGGGGCCGAACAGCTCTGGTTCGCCATGGACCTGACGCCCCTCGTCCGGGACGACGCGCTCGACGTCCGGCGCTTCGTCCTCGGCCACGTCGACAAGTTCCGGGCCAGCGTCGAAGAGAAGATCAAGAGATACTGGGTCCCGACGCGCTAGGCGCGCCGCCCCCCAAGGAGAACAGCCATGGAGATCATCATCCAGCCCGACAGCCGGCAGGCCAGCCAGGTCGCCTCGCGCATCGTCGCCCGCGTCGTCCGCGAGAAGCCCCACGCAGTCCTCGGCTTCGCCACCGGCAACACCCAGCTCCATCTCTACCGGAACCTCGTCGCCCTGCACCGGGAGTCCGGCCTCGACTTCGGCGGCGTGACCAGCTTCAACCTGGACGAGTACGTCGGCGTCCCGCCGGCCCATCCCTCGTCCTTCCACAGCTACATGTGGGCCCACCTGTTCAGCCACATCAACCTGCCCAAGGAGCGGATCAACATCCCCGACGGCCTGACCGCGGACATCCCGGCCGCCTGCCGGAAGTACGAGCAGGCCGTCCGCTCGGCGGGGGGCATCGACGTCCAGGTCCTGGGCATCGGCACGAACGGGCACATCGGGTTCAACGAGCCGTCCTCGTCGCTCTCGTCGCGGACGCGCATCAAGACCCTGACCGAGGAGACGCGGCTCGACGTCGCGGCCGCGTTCGGGGGCGAGGAGAGCGTCCCGACCCACGTCATCACCATGGGTTTGGGCACGATCATGGACAGCCGCATGTGCCTGCTGCTCGCCTTCGGCAAGAAGAAGGCCGGGGCCGTGGCCCGCACGGTCGAGGGGCCGGTCACGGCCATGGTCCCCGGCTCCGTCCTGCAGATGCACCCGCGGGCCGTCCTGGTCCTCGACAAGGACGCCGCCTCGGAGCTGAAGATGGCCGACTACTACGCCTGGGTCCAGACCCACAAGCCGGATTGGCAGAAGCACTGAGATTATTGTAGACTGAGACCAAGGAGACAGCCTCATGACCCACCAACTGAAAAACATCCTCTGGGCCACGGACTTTTCCGACGAGTCGAAAGAGGCCCTGGCCCACGCGAGGCACTTCGCCAAGGCCTTCGGGGCCAAGCTGACGGGCCTGCACGTCGTGCCCGACTTCGCCCCGGCCCTTTACGAGGCCCTGCCGGAGGTCCAGGCGGAGCTGGCCGGCAAGATCGAGAACGGCAAGTCGATGGCCAAGGCCAGGCTCGACCGCCTGTTCGAGGCCGACGGCATCCTGCCGGACAAGACGATCGTCGCCCAGGGCTCGGCGGCCAAGGTCATCGTCGAGACGGCCAAGAAGGAGGGCGCGGACCTCATCGTCGTCGGCCGCAAGGGCGTCTCCGGCCACGAGCAGAACCTCATCGGCAGCGTCACCCATCAGCTCCTCAGGAGCGCCCACGTCCCGGTCCTCGTGACCAAGGGCACGGACGCGAAGGTCGGGCCCCTCGACAAGATCCTCGTGCCGACGGACTTCTCGGACGAGGAGGACGTCGAGCGCGACCACGCCTGGCGGCTGGCCAAGGGCCTGGACGCCAGCCTCGTCTTTCTCTACGTCCTGGAGCTCTTCGGCCACGACTTCCGGCTGACCGACGAGATGTTCGCCGCGGTCCTGAAGAAGCTCCAGGCCCGCAAGAAGCGGGAGCACGAGGACGTCGCCATCGGCGAGGACGTGACCAAGGCCGTCCACAGCTGGGAGGGCATCATCGACTACGCCGAGACGAAGGGGTTCGGCCTCATCGTCATGTCGACGACCGTGAGCAAGCTGGCCCGGTTCTTCCTGGGCAGCACGACCGAGAAGGTCATCGCCCACAGCCGCGTGCCCGTCTTCGCCATCCCGCGAGAGAAGTAGGGCCCGCCCGTAAGGGCATGAAGAAAGAATACCGGCCCATGGCCCTGGGCTTCTGGGGCGTGGGCCTGCCGCTCGTCCTGTTCGGCCTCCTCTACTGCCGGACGGCGGCCCAGCGCGTCGCGGTCCTCCTTCTCGCGGCGGTCTTCCTCGTCGTCGGGGCGCTCATCTACAGGGCCCGGCAATGAAGCTCTCAGCGGCCGACTGGATCTTCATCGTCTGGTATTTCGCCCTGTCCATCGCCATCGGCCTCTACTACTCGAAGCGGGCCGGGAAGAGCATCTCGGAGTATTTCCTGAGCGGCCGGAGCCTGCCCTGGTGGCTCCTCGGGACGTCGATGGTGGCCACGACCTTCTCCTCGGACACCCCGCTCGCGGTGACCGGGATCGTCATCAAGGACGGCGTCTCGGGCAACTGGTTCTGGTGGAACTTCATGCTCGGCGGGGCCCTGACGGTCCTGTTCTTCGCCCACCTGTGGCGGCGGGCGGGCGTCGTCACCGAGGTCGAGTT
>CAZFBC010000306.1:0-2329 GCA_964517245.1 uncultured Eubacteriales bacterium
GCGAGGTGCCGCCGAACATGAAGTTGACGCCCAGGCCCTGGGTGATGAAGCCGGGCAGGTTGAGCTCCAGCCAGGGGCCGATCAACGGCAGGCCCTGGACCTTGAGGCCGGTGATCAGGAACTCGGGCAGGATGGCCACGGCGGCCAGGTAGATCGCGCCGGCCAGGGTGATCCGGCTGAGGACGTCGTCGATGTAGTCCGAGGTGTTCTTGCCCGGACGGATGCCCGGGATGAAGCCGCCGTACTTGCGCAGGTTGTCGGCGACGTCGACCGGGTTGAAGATGATCGAGATGTAGAAGTAGGTGAAGAAGATGATGGCCGCCACGTAGACCAGGTTGTAGAGGGGCATGCCCATCCCGAACTGGGCGGCCATGGCCTGGATCCACGGCACCTTGACCAGGCCGGCCAGGGTCGCCGGGATGGTGATGACCGAGGCGGCGAAGATGATGGGGATGACGCCGCCCGTGTTGACGCGGAGCGGCAGGTGCGTGCTCTGGCCGCCGTAGACCTTGCGGCCGACGACCCGCTTGGCGTAGGAGACGGGGATGCGGCGCTGCCCGCGCTCGACGAAGACGATGAAGCCGATGACGGCCGCCATCAGGGCGCCGAGGAAGATCATCTTGAGCGGGTCCATCTCGCCGGTCCGCAGGCCGCGGACCATGCCCAGGAGGCCGCTCGGGAAGTCGACGACGATGCCGGCGAAGATGATGAGCGAGATGCCGTTGCCGATGCCGCGCTCCGAGATCTGCTCGCCCAGCCACATGACGAAGACGGTGCCCGTCGTCAGGGTCAGGACGGTCAGCAGCCGGAATCCCCAGCCCGGATCGAGGACGACGGGGGCCCCGGCGGGGGTCCGCAGGCCCTCGAGGAAGAAGGCGATGCCGATGCCCTGCACCAGGCAGATGAGGATCGTGCCGTAGCGGGTGTACTGCGTGATCTTCTTCCGGCCGAGCTCCCCTTCCTTGGACAGGCGCTCGAGGTAGGGCCAGACGACGGTCATGAGCTGCAGGATGATCGACGAGGAGATGTAGGGCATGATGCCCAGGGCGAAGATGGTCATCCGGGACATGTTCCCGCCCGAGAACAGGTCGATGAAGCCGAAGAGCGAGCCCTTCTGGGACTGCCAGAACTCCTGGAGGGCCGCGGCGCTGAGGCCGGGGTTGGGGATCTGGCCGCCGATGCGGTAGACCGCCAGGAGCAGGAGGGTGAAGATGACCCTCTTGCGGAGCTCGGGGATGCTGAAGATGTTGCGGATGCTGTCTAACATCACTCGTTCCCGATGACCAGGGCCTGGCCGCCCTTCGCTTCGATCTTCTTCACGGCCGAGGCCGAGAACTCGTGGGCGCGGACGGTCTTGGCCGAGGCCAGTTCGCCCCGACCCAGGACCTTGACCCGGTCGGTCTCCTTGCGGATCAGGCCGTGCTCGGCCATCTCCTTGGGCCCGATCTCCTCCTTCCGGAGCTTGGCCAGGCGGTCCAGGTTGACGACCGCGGCCTCGTCCCGGAAGATGTTGGTGAAGCCGCGCTTGGGGATGCGCCGGGCGAGGGGCATCTGGCCGCCCTCGAAGCCGCGCTTGCGGGAATAGCCGCTGCCCTGGAGCTGGCCCTTGCTGCCGGCCCCGGCGGTCTTGCCGTGGCCCGAGCCGGGGCCGCGCCCCACCCTCTTTCTGTCCTTCCGCGATCCGCGGGCCGGTTTCAGGTTGCTGAGATTCATGGCTTCTCCACGGTTTCCACCTTGAGGGCGTGGATGATCTTGCGCACCATGCCCATGACCGCGGGCGTCCCCAGGAGCACCGCGTGGGACTGGAGCTTCCGCAGGCCCAGGGCCCGGGCCGTGTCCCGCTGGACGCGGGGGTAGCCGATGAGGCTGCGGACGAGGGTGACCTTGACGTACGCGTCGCCCGCCGCCTTGGCCGGGCGCTGGGGCGACTTCCGGGGTCTCGTGCCGGTCTCGGTCATAGCGCACCTCTCGCCTTGCCGCGCATCCTGGCGACGTCCTCGGGGTTGCGGATCCGGCGCAGGGCGTCCAGGGTCGCGTTGGCGACGCTGATGGGATTGTTGCTGCGGATGGACTTGGTCAGGATGTCCCGGATGCCGGCGAGCTGCATGATGACCCGCACGGCCCCTCCGGCGATGACGCCCGTCCCCTTCGAGGCCGGGCGGAGGACGACCAGGCCGGCCCCGTCGACGCCCTTCACGAGATGGGGGATGGTCGTGTCGGCCAGGGGGACGCGGATCATGCTCTTGCGGGCCGCTTCGACGCCCTTGGCGATGGCCATGGGCACTTCGCGGGCCTTGCCCTTCCCGATGCCGACCCGGCCCCGCTCGTC
>CAZFBC010000306.1:2374-2601 GCA_964517245.1 uncultured Eubacteriales bacterium
GACGACCTTGGTGACCCGGCGGATGGAAATGACCTGGTCCTTGAGCTCCATGCCCTCTTCGTCGAGGATCCCGACTTTCCTGTTGTGTCTGCGATCGTCCACGTGTCTCTCTCCTTCGTTCGGCCGGGGCCGCTCAGAACTGGATGCCTTCCTTGCTGATGGCGTCGGCCAGGGTCTTGAAGCGCCCGTGTTAGGGATGGGTCCCCCGGACGAAGACGACCTTCTCG
>CAZFBC010000307.1:0-2593 GCA_964517245.1 uncultured Eubacteriales bacterium
GTTTGGGGCGCCCGGCAAACCCTGGATTCTCCGGGCCGGGCGGTGTAAGATAGGCGGCGTTCCTCAGGGAGAGTGCCATGAGACATTCGAGCATGAAGCTTTTCGTCGCGGCGGCGCTGGCGGCGGTCCTGACCGGCTGCGGCGGCGCACAGGAGAAGCCGCAGGTCCCGGGGCTCGAGACCTTCACCTCGGCCGAGGGCGGCTTCTCGGTCTCGGTCCCGGCGGGCTGGGACCGGGACGGCCGGTTCCCGTACGCGATCGACGACGCGGTCCACGGCGTCAGCCTGAACGGCCCGAAGGGCGAGGGGGGCGCGGCCGTCAAGATCGCGGTCCTGCGCTACGCCGGCACGGGCACCATCGAAGGCGCCGACCACTACATCGCGATGGTCCTGTTCAACCCGACCCGCCTCGACGCGGACGTGGACCCGGAGATCGCCCCGGTCGAGGTCGCCGGGATCGAGGGCAAGACCTTCGCCTTCACCAAGTTCGAGCTCGTCTACCTGCCCTTCAACCCGCCGGAGCCGAAGCCGGGCGTCATCGTCGAGATCCGCCCGCCGACCAGGCAGGTGACCATGAAGGTCCGCTACGTCGTCCTGCCGGCCGGGCGGGGGTTCTATTCGCTGCGCTACGAGGCGCCCGAGGACATGGTCGAGGAGTACGCGCCCGTCTTCGAGGCGGTCGTCGGCTCTTTCAAGCCGTCCAAGGGATAGGCCGGCCCTATCTCCAGATGTCGGGGAGAAGGGGGAACTGCGTCTTGAAGCCCAGGATGGCCAGGTAGAAGCCGCAGTCCGGGTAGCTCCGCCTGAGCTCGCGGAGGTTCTCCATGGGGTCGTAGGGGGTCCCCTCGGGGATCTCGTGCCCGACGCACTCCGAGAGCAGGTGGAGCTTCTTCGACATCCAGGCGTCGAGGACGACCGGCAGGCCGAACGGCGCCAGGGCGTCGAGCCGTTCGTCCCGGCCGATGATCGGCTGGGTGATGACGAACGAGGCCCCGGCGTCGACCTTCCTCCTCATCTTCTCCAGCTCGGCGTCCTGCGGCTCGTAGGGGTTGAAGGCGACGCCGCAGGTGAACCGGCCCGGGTGCTCCCGGTCGATGTAGCGGAGCAGCTCCACCGAGGTCACCGTCGTCGCCTCGATGCCGATCTCGGCCGGCTCGAGCCGGTGGAGCCGCTGGCTGCCGTCGCCGGAGACGACGAGCAGGTGCCGGCCGCCGGCCGCCCCGAAGGCCTCGAGGACGGCGTCGAGCTCGGCCCGCGGGTGGAAGGTGTTGAGGTGGACCATCAGCCGCTCCGGGCGCACGGGCAGGCCCAGCAGGTCGATCGTCTCCATGGCCCCGTAGCTCAGCAGGCCCATGGGGTTGTCGGTGACGCAGACGGTCCAGCCGGCTTCGACGACCTTGCGGTACTTGTCCTCGAAGGTCGCCAGGTCCTTCTCGATGTCCTCCGAGCTCCGCTTGGGGGTCTGGAGCTCGACGTGGAAGATCTTCTCAGGCATAGAATTCCTTGAGCCGGACGAGCGCGTCGTAGCCCTCGAGCCCGAGGATGTCCTCGAGGCAGGCCAGGGCCGGGTGCCCGGCCGGGAGGATCTCGTACCGGCGGACGGTCGAGCCGATGACGGTGTCGAGGCCGCGGGGCATGGCCAGGGTCAGGAAAGCGCTCTCGAGCGGCCCCTTGACCGGCGAGCCGTCGGCCCGCTTCGACGGGAGCATGACCGTGAAGTTGCTCAGCCCGACCGACATGTGGACGCCGGCGAAGAACGGGTCGTCGCGCATGAGGGCGAGCGACTCGAGGACGCGCCTGAGCTGGCCCTCGCAGTCGCTGGCGATCGGGGCGATGCCCGGGTCGACGATGGCCCGGCCGTTCGTGAAGCCGGGGATGCGCCGGCGGGCCTCCTCGAGCAGGGCCCGAGCCGTCCGGTGCGTCTCCCCGGCCGTCCGGTTGGCGCTGCCGCAGCCGGCGCCGGGCTCGGTCCGCTCCGAGGCCATGAGGATGGGGACGAACGGCCGGACGGCGTGGAGGTCGAACATGTCCGTCCGCAGCGGCGAGATCGAGTTGAGGACGGGCATCGCGCCGCCGGCGCGGGCCGGGTCGTAGGCCTCGAGGCCGGCCCGGGCGACATCCGGATCGGGCGTGTCGATGGACAGGGGCTTGGCCGTGACCGACTGGATGCGGCGGACGAGGTCGGCCATGAACCCGGGTTCCCGCGGCCCGACGTTGACGTCGATCCAGGCGGCGCCCTTCTCGTCCTGGCTCCGGGCCAGCTCGAGGAGGCCGGCGACGTCGCCGGCGTCGAAGAGCTTCTTCGTCGAGGGCACCGAGTCGTTGATCGACTCGCCGATGAGGGTCAGCCCGGGGACGGCCATGGCGTTCTCCTCCTGTTTCGCGTCGAAAGGGACAGTCGGGTATTTAGCATATCGGCCGGGTTTTCGCCAATATTTTCGTTTTGCGCTTGACTGGGATTTGTGCTAGGATAGCCGGTGTAATTCCCCCGTAAAGGGGGCGCGGGTCGGATAAAGGCACGGAAGCCTGAGGCCCTAACAGCCGGCGTACTCGTCCTTTATTGCGATCGAATTTTGAGTCAGGAGTCGAGATGA
>CAZFBC010000308.1:0-2578 GCA_964517245.1 uncultured Eubacteriales bacterium
TTTTGCCGTTCTGCCGCATGAAATAGATCCCGCCGTCAGGAAGGAAAGCCGGATGGGCTTCGATGTCGGCCGGATCCTCGGTCAGGATGGGCGGGCCCAAGCGGACGGGACGTCCCCAGGTGTCGCCGGTTTTTTCCGCCAACCAGATGTCAGGCATTTTTTCCGGCTGGCCTTGGCCGCTTGGGGGCCTATTGGAGACGAAGAGGATCTGTTTTCCGTCGGGGGACAAGCTGGGCTCGATGTCCAGGTATTCCCCGGAGTAGGGAAGAACGAGCGGTTCGCCCCAGGTCTCTCCCGCCCGGCGCCGGACGATGAACGATGCGGCGTTCGTCGCCGGATCGCGTTCGGTGTAGAGGATCTCGGAGCCGTCGGCCGACATCGTCAGCTTCATCTGGATCCCGTCCCGCGAGACGACGCCCGGGGCGAAGATCTCCGGGGTCATACCCGGCGGCTTCGGCCCGAGGGAAGGCCCGGAAAGGACGGCAAACTCATGTTTCGCCTCGCTCCGGCCGGATTCCTTCGCCCGCAGCTCCGGGATGTCCTTCGTTTCGATCCAGAAAAAATGAGCCTGGTCGCCGACGAACCGCGGGCTGGACGATCTGACGAAAAAGAGGAATGGCCCATCGGAAGAAAGGGAGGCGAAGCGTTCAAAAGCCGATGTATTGACCGGACCGCTGAGCCGAACCGGCTTGCTCCACGCCCCATCGGATTGGCGGGAGCAGATCCCGAGGTCGGTCAATGTCGGAGGTCCGTCGGCCGGGCTGAACGAGACGAGAAGGAACCGCTCGTCCGGATCGATCCAGGGATCGGCCACCAAGCGAACGTCGGCGATGGGGCCGGCCAGCTTCTCCGGAGCGGAATATTTGCCGTCGACGAGGCGGGATGCGAAGATCGCCGGCGCCCGTTCCGTGAGAATTCTGCCGCTGAAGTAGATGTTCCCGCTCCGGGCGACCGAAACCTGGCCCTTGGTCATCCGGGTGTCGACCGTGGACTCGATCTGCACGGGCTTGGTCCAACCGGAGCCGGATCTCTCGACATAAGCGATGGCCATCGTCTTTGGAGACGTCGCGTCAGGGCCGGGGATCTCAACGTTGAAAAACAGACGCCGGCCGTCGGGGGAGAAGGCGGGCCCGCCGTTGCCGGACTCGGCGGCGAAGGGGGCGACGACCGGCGGGGAAAACGCTTTCCCGTCAAAGGCGCTCCAGTAGATCGTCTGCTGACGGCCCTCCAGGGCGATCGCCGACCAAAAAACCCCCGTTCCGTCGGGGGCAAAGGCCAGCTGTCCGTGGGGACAGAGCGCAGGGGAATGGACCTCTGCCGCGAACTTCATCGCTCCGGGGCCGGGTGGGGCTTGGCCGAAGAATCCTTCAGCGACCGTCGGGGTCCCAGCTTGAAGAACCTTGGTCGGCAAGCCGGGCAGCAGGAGCGTGAGGTCCTTATAATACTGCCGGACCATGTCGATCTTGCCGGGCGCGTCGCTTTCGAGCCGGATCGGGAGATGACCGAGGGCGATGTGATCCGGTTGGAAGACCTCCTGGAGATATTTCGCCATGTTGGGTTCCAGAGGGAACCAGAAATGGACGACGGCCAGGTCGACCGGAGCCGATCCCAGCCCGAAGCCCTTGAACACCGCCGGCTTTCCGGTGGAATCCCCTTCGTGGAAAATCCTCCGGCCGTCGATCTCGAACAGATACATGAGATTCATGGGCGATTCGAGATCTCCGCTGTGGAGCGTCCGGACCGCGGTGACCGGGATCCCGGCGGCTGTCAACCGCCTGAAATCTCCGTTCTCGAGATCGAGGAGAATGACCCGGGGCTCGAGCCTTGTCCAGTCGGATGCGGCCTTGCGCATTTCGGCGACGGCGTCCGCCGGGGCGACAAGGACCGTCTCGGGCCGTGATTCCAGGAAGCGGACGGCGATGCCCGCAGCGAAATGGTCCGGATGGTTATGGGTGACGAGGGCGAGGTCGATGCCGTCGAACGGCGCCTCGCCCTTCATGATCTTGTCGAGCGTTTCGGGCGCGGGGGCGCGGTAGTCCCGATTCGGCCTGTCGAACAGGGCGTCGATCAGGACCTTCGTCCCGTCCGAGCCGACCAGGACGCCCATGTTGGCGACATAGGTCAGGGACAGCGGCGCTTTCGCTCCGCTCGCGTTGTCAGCCGCGCGGTCCGGTTTGCCTTCCAGCTCCCGGGCCACGGCGTCGCAGACCTCCTTGATCGGAGCGCTCTCGAAACCGTCTCCGGGCGGAGGCCCGCCGCCGCGGGGGCCGAGGAGGACGCGTTCCTTGACCAGGGTCACTTTCTTCGGGAAGAGCTCGGGGCCGACAGGGAGGTCGACGAGGCCGGCGGCCTGTACCGTCGTGTTCCCCACGCAAAAGGCGGCGATGAGCAACCCCGCGGCGTGGGCGTCCCGAACGAATTTCAGGACCGTCCGGTTTTCGTTGAACTTCCGCCACTGCGGCCCGCTCGGGATGATCAAAGCATCGTATCCGGAGAGGTCCATCTTGTCCTGAATGACGATG
Organism: uncultured Eubacteriales bacterium; assembly: GCA_964517245.1. GTDB lineage: Bacteria > Acidobacteriota > Aminicenantia > Aminicenantales > Saccharicenantaceae > RBG-16-66-30. The sequence goes on from CAZFBC010000308.1 coordinate 2,523, forward strand.
TCGCTGCGGAGGACGACGTCCCGCTTCTTGTTGTAGCAGCCGCGGTATTCGCCGTC
>CAZFBC010000309.1:0-2551 GCA_964517245.1 uncultured Eubacteriales bacterium
GTCTGGTACGTGGACCATGTCTCGTTCGGGCTCGACCTGAAGATCCTGGCCCTGACGCTTTGGAAGATCGTCAGGCGGGAGGGGATAAGCCAGCCGGGGCATGCGACGATGGAGGAGTTCCGTGGAACAGGCGGCCAAGAGAGTTAATCTCCTTTTCACCAGCGCGGGGCGGCGGGTCGAGCTTCTGCGCGCCTTCAAGCGGGCCTTCGGGACCCTGGGCTTGGACGGGAGCGTCGTCGCCCTGGACCACGATCCCCTGGCCCCGGCCCTGCGCGTCGGCGACCGCTCTTACGTCGTGCCCCTGCTCGGCTCGCCCGACTTCGTCCCGGAGCTTCTCGGGATCTGCCGGAAGGAGGGGATAGGCGCCGTCTTCCCCCTGATCGACCCCGACATCCCGGTGCTGGCCGCCAACAGGGACGTCATCGAGGCCACGGGCGCCCGCCTGGCCGTGGCGCCTCTGGCCTCGGTCGAGATCGCCTCGGACAAGTGGCTGACGGCCCGGTTCTTCGCCGGACTCGGCCTGCCGGTCCCGGCCGGTTGGCTGAGACCGGAAGACATTCCCGCCGGAGCCCTAGCCTTCCCCCTGTTCGTCAAGCCCCGCCGCGGCAGCGCCGGGCGGGACGCCTGCCAGGTCCGCGACGCCGCCCAGCTGGCGTTCTTCGCCGGCTACGTCCCGGACCCCATCATCCAGGAGTGCCTGCCGGGACCGGAGATCACGACCGACGTCGTCTGCGGCCTCGACGGCGAGGTCCTCTCGATCGTCTCCCGGGAAAGGATCGAGGTGCGTTGGGGCGAGGTCGCCAAGGGGGTCACTATCCACGACTCGGGGATCGCCGAGGCGTGCGTCCGCATCGCCGGGGCCTTCGGGGCCAGGGGCCCGATCACCGTGCAGTGCCTGATGAAGGACGGAAGGCCGCATTTCACGGAGATCAACGCCCGTCTGGGGGGCGGGGCACCCCTGGGCATCGCCGCCGGTGCCGACTGGCCCGCCTGGCTGATCGCCCGGGTGGCAGGCCTCCCCGTCGATATCCCTCCCTTGGGAAGTTATCGTGCCGGCCTCTACATGACCCGGTTCGATGATTCGTTCTTTTTGACGCGCGAGGACTATGAAAAGATCGCGGGCGCTCGTATTTGACCTGGACGACACGCTCTATCCCGAGCGCTCCTACGTCATGAGCGGTTTTTCGGCCGTGGGAGCTTGGGTGGAGAAGCGTCTGGGTGTTCCCGCCGGGCAGGTCGCCTCCGAGCTCCGCGGGCTGCACGAGGCCGGGGTCCGTGGAGATACGTTCGACCGCTGGCTCGAAGACCGATGTTTGAACGGGCCCGGACTGCTGTCGCAGATGATCGAAGCCTACCGTACCCACCGCCCGTCGATCCGGCCTTTCGCCGCGGTGCCCGGGCTGCTCTCCCGGCTGAGCGGCTCGTTCAGGCTCGGCCTCGTGACGGACGGGTTCAGGGATGTCCAGCGCCTCAAGCTCGAGGCCCTTGGCCTGGAGAGATATTTCGAAGCGGTCGTGTTTTCCGATGACCTCGGAAGAGAGGCCTGGAAGCCGAGCCCGAAGCCTTTCGAGGCGGTCCTCGCTGCGCTCGGGGTCCCCGCGCCGGATGCGGCCTACATCGCCGATAATCCGTTGAAGGATTTCCCCGGCCCCCGTTCGCTGGGAATGAAAGCGGTCCGCGTGCGCTTCGACGATGGCTATCACGCGGGCGACCGGCCGCCTTCGCCGGAGTACGCCCCGGACGCGACGCTCGGCAGCCTGACGGAGCTCGAAAGCTTTCTTTCGGAGCTATGGCCATGAAAAAAGCCCTTTTGAGGAACTTCAAGCGCGTCTGCACCGTCGTCGGCGCGCGCCTGCCGGCCCCGCGCCTCCACGGCCTGCAGATGGTCCTCAACTACATGAAGCTCGGCGCCTGGATGAAAAAACACGGCTTCCGGTTGCCCCATCGGGTCGTCGACCGGGAGGCGGTTTTCGGCGCCGTCGCCGAACTGGTCGGGGACGAGCCCGTGCTCTATCTCGAATTCGGGGTCTATCGGGGCGAGAGCATGCGCTTCTGGTCCTCGGCGCTCCGTCACCCGAGAACGAAGCTCCACGGCTTCGACAGCTTCGAAGGCCTGCCCGAGGATTTCGACGTCGAGGGCCCTCACGTCAAGGGAACGTTCGACGTCCGGGGGAACGTGCCCGTCATCGACGACCGGCGCGTCACCTTCTTCAAAGGCTGGTTCGACGAGGTCCTGCCGGGCTACGAGGTCCCCGAACATGATAGACTGGTCGTCGTCATGGACGCCGACCTCTATTCCTCGACGGTCTGCGTGCTGAACAAGCTCCGCCCGCACATCAAGGAGGGCACCCTGATCTACTTCGACAATATGTCCCGGCCCGAACACGAGCCGAGGGCCTTCGGCGAATTCATGAGAGAGAGCGGGCTCCGGTTCGAAGCCGTGAGCGCCGACCAGTCCTTGAATTGCGTCTTCTTCCGGTGCCTCGGATGAACAAGCGCATCTTCCTCTCGCCGCCCCATCTCGACGGGAACGAGAGAGAGCTGCTGCTCG
>CAZFBC010000310.1:0-2547 GCA_964517245.1 uncultured Eubacteriales bacterium
CCGCATCCTCCGCCTGCCGGGCGTCCGGGCCTCGATGCACGCCCACGTCAAGGACCTCGTCATGGCCACGCTCGACGACGCCACCAAGCCGGCCCGGCCGCCGGATTTCGTGCCCGTCGACCCGCTCGGCTGGCATCACCTCGGGGGCGCCGTGCCCGTCGACTGGTTCGCCGTGCCGAGCGGCTCCCCCGAGCTCGCCCGCGTCATCCCCGAGCGCCTGGCCGAACACCCGCTGACGATCATCTTCGGCCACGGCGCCATGGCCAGGGGCCGGAGCCTCCGGGAGGCGTTCTTCCTGCTCGCGGTCGGCAACAGCGCCGGCGCGGTCGTCCGGGCCATGGAGAGGCTCCGGATCGACGTCGCCGCCGTGCGGCGCGAGATCGCCGCCGACCCCGCCCGGGCCTTCGCCGCGCCGCCCCCCGCCTACGACGCCGGGGACGACGACCGGTCGGAATTCCGGGAGGAGGAGGAGATCCTCGGGGAATTCGTCAAGGCCGGCCACCGCATCTTCGAGTCCCGGCTCTCGCCCTTCCACACGGGCTCGATGTCGGTCCGCGGCGTCGACGAGATGCTCTACGCCCCCAAGGCCTCGATGCCGCGCGACGTCGGCGGCCCCCTGCTGCGCGTCCCGCTCGCCGCCCGGCCGGACGACGACGCGGAGACGGCGCTCCACAAGGCCGTCTACGCGGCGAGCGACTTCCAGACGGTCATGCACTGCCACGTCGCCGAGGCCGAGGCCTCGGCCCGGTACGCCTATCCCGGCGACCCGGGGCCGGCCGACCGCATCGTTCCCGTGGACGCCGAGGGGTCGTTCCTCTACCTCGTCATCCCGGTCCTGCCGCCGGACGTCCCGGCCGGGGACCTCATCCGCGCCCTCCACGACTACAAGCTCGCCGTCGTCCGCGGCGGGGGCGTCTGGGCCGTCGGGACCCAGTCGCTCTCCGAGGTCCTCCACCACCCGTCGTCGCTCCGGGAGATCTGTCTCTACCGGATCGGCGCCGTCGAGCGCGGCCTCGACCTCCGGCGCATGGAGCCCCGGAAGGCCGCCCGCTGGTGACGGCCGGGCCGGCCCGCGGCCGTCCCTCACCCCCCCTCACCCCTCGGGGGGAGGCGACTCCACGCAAAATCACCCCCAAAGGGTATTGTCTGATCCGGGCTTTACGCTAAATTGGAGGGGCGAAACGCGAGAACCCCGACATGCGAAAGAAACGCGACCCGAAGGACGACCCCGGCCTGCGCGGCACCTCCCGGCCGTTCAAGCTCGGGCTCTTCCGGATCCGGACCAAGCTCATCCTCCTCTTCGGCCTGCTGATGGCGGGCTACGTCCTGCTCATCCAGCTGCTCCGCGACCGCCACGGGGCCGTGCTCTTCGCCGGGCTGGCGGCCTTCATCCTCGGCATCGGCCTGGTCGTCCACGTCAGCGGCATGGTCACGCGGCCCATCGTCCAGCTGACGCGGACGGCGGAGAAGCTGGCCGGCGGCGACCTCAGGCAGCGCGCCAGGGTCTACGGCCGGGACGAGGTCGGGCTCCTGGCCAGCACCTTCAACGTCATGGTCGACGGCCTGGCGGAGACCCTCCGCGGGTACGCGGACCGCAACCGCTTCCTCGAGGAGGACGCCGAGAAGAGGGCCGCCTACATGGACAAGGACGCGGCCGAGCGCGTCCGGATCGAGAAGGAGCTCCGGCTGGCCCGGATCGAGATCGACCGCCTCGTCGACAAGAGGACCGAGCAGCTCTCCCGGGTGAACGACGAGCTCCACGACAAGGTGCTCGAGACGCGCCGCTCCGAGGACTACCTCCAGAGCTCCCTCGAGCGGCTGGAGAGGTCGCTCGAGGGGACCTTCCGGGCCATGTCCATGACCCTCGAGATCCGGGACCCCTACATGGCCGGCCACCAGCACCGGGTCTCCAGCCTGGCCGCGGCCGTCGCCCAGGAGATGAACCTCCCCTGGGAGAAGATCGAGGGGGTCCGCTTCGCCGGCATCATCCACGACATCGGCAAGATCTCCGCGCCGGTCGAGATCATGACCAAGCCCTGCCGCCTGACCAAGACGGAGTTCCAGATCATCAAGGACCATCCCCGCGTCGGCTACGAGATGGTCAAGGACATCGCCTTCCCCTGGCCCGTGGCCCACATCATCCTCCAGCACCACGAGCGGCTGGACGGGTCGGGCTATCCCGAGGGGCTGGTCGGCGACGCCATCCTCCAGGAGGCCCGGATCCTGGCCGTGGCCGACGTCGTCGAGGCCATCTCCGCCCTGAGGCCGTACCGCCCGGCGCTCGGCCTCGAGAAGGGGCTCGAGGAGATCCGCAAGGGCCGGGGCATCCGCTACGACACCCGCGTCGTCGACGCCTGCATCAGGCTCTTCCGCGACGGCCGCTTCGCCTTCAAGAAGGAGACCGAAGCCACCCTCTACCAGTGAGCCTCCCGGCCCCCGGCCCGCGTTGACTTGGCCGGACGATTCCGCTAGAATCTCTCCACCCTGGCGGCGTAGCTCAGTTGGTCAGAGCATGCGGCTCATATCCGCAGTGTCCGGGGTTCAAAT
>CAZFBC010000311.1:0-2538 GCA_964517245.1 uncultured Eubacteriales bacterium
AGGCCAGGGTGACGAGGATGAACAGGACGATGGCCAGCTTGACCGAGGAGAAGAACGTCCAGACCGACCGCTTGGCCATGGCACCATATTATCGGAGCCGGCCGCTGCGCGCAACCCGGGATCACGGCCGCGGCGCTTGAACGGACCCGGCCGAAAGCCGTACAATCTTCCGAGGGAAGAACCCGAAGATCCGTCTTTCCCGAAGGAGGTCACAATGACGATCCTGTTCATGGAGCCGCTCCGCCGGGGCTGGGACCGGATGAAGGTCGCCCTGTTCAAGCCGTTCGACATCCACAAGTGGTTCGTCGTCGGCTTCAACGCCTTCCTGTGCGGCCTGATGGAAGTCACCAACGGCTCGGGCGGGGCCCGGGGCGGGAAGGACACGGACTTCGGGGAGTTCATCCACTTCCCGCAGACGGCTTGGGCCTGGCTGCAGAGCCACCCGGGCTGGGCCATCGCCGTCCTCTTCGCGGTCCTCGTGGCCATCGCCGTCGTCGTCACCCTGACCTGGGTCAGCTCGAGGGGCATCTTCATGTTCCTCGAGAGCGTCGTCCGCGACCGGGTCGAGATCGCCGGGCCCTGGCGGGACTATCAGAAGGAAGGCGATTCGCTGTTCGTCTGGCGGCTCGTCTTCGGGATCGTCACCGTCGTTGCCTTCTCCGGGCTCCTGGCCTGGTTCTTCGTCCAGGGCGGCGCCATGTACGACGCCGGGGCCGGCCGGACCCTCCCCATCGGCCTCGTCGCGGCGGTGGCCCTGCTGGCCCTGGCCGTCGCGCTCGTCGTCGGCTACACCGTCCTTTTCCTCAGGGACTTCGTCGCCGCCCTGATGTACAAGCACCGGATCCCGGCCGTCGCCGCCTGGAGGCTTTTCCTGGGCCTTTTCCGCGGCCATCCCTTCCACTTCCTCGGCTACGGGGTCATCGTCTTCCTGCTGATGTTCGTCTTCGTCGCCGCCGTCATCTTCGCCGTCCTGGCCACCTGCTGCATCGGCGGGCTCATCCTGATCATCCCGTACGTCGGGACCGTGGCCACGCTGCCGTTCTGGTACACGCTGCGGGCCTTCAGCCTGGAGTTCCTGGCCCAGTTCGGGCCGGAATACGACGTCTTCCCGCGGCCGGAGGCGGCCCCGGCGCGATAATTCTTCCATCGCCCGCTCCTCCGCCCGACAAAACTCGGTGCGGGCAGAGGAGAGTGAGGATGCGTCTTTCGAGAGCCGGGCCGGTCGTCCTCTTGGGGATCGCCGTCGCCTCGTTCTCCGGATGCCGGCCGGGAGTCCGGACCGTCCCTCCCCCCTCCCCTCCTCCCGCGGCCCCCGCGCCCGCCGCCGCGCCGGGCGCCGCCGTGACGCGGACGGGCTACACCGTCCAGGTCGGCGCCTTCTCCGTCGTCGAGAACGCCCGGCGTCTGTCGCAGAGCCTGAACGAGCTCGGCCTGGACGCCTACTATTATCCCCAGGGCTCGGGGCTCTTCAGGGTCCGTTTCGGGGACTTCGCCACCAGGGACGAGGCCGTCCGGGAGGCCGAGCGGCTGGCCGGGCGGAAGATCATCGGGGACTACTTCGTCGTCCGCCCCGAGGAGCACCCGGTCCGAAGACCGGTCTCGCCGGGAGACGGCCTCCGGGACAGGATCGCGGCCACGGCGGCCGGCTTCCTCGGAGTGCCGTATGCTTGGGGGGGGACCTCCAGGGAAAAAGGGGTCGACTGCAGCGGCCTCGTCCGGGCGGTCTACCTGCTGAACGGTCTCGGCCTGCCCCGGGCGATGGCCGACCAGTTCCGGACCGGAACGATCGTGACCCGGGACCGGCTGCGGAAGGGCGACCTCGTCTTCTTCGCCGCCTCTCCGGGCCGGCCGCCGTCCCACGTGGGGATCTACGTCGGCGGGAACGTCTTCATCCACGCCCCCGGGAAGGGGCAAAAGGTCCGCGAGGCCTCGCTGAGGGATTCCTACTTCCGGGAGCGTTTCTCCGGCGCCAGGACCTACCTGGACTAGCTCCCGGCCCCCCGGCTCATCCCGGGAAGAGCTTCCGGGTCAGGGCCGCCAGGTTCTTGGCGTGGGACTCGCAGCAGTCGAGGGCCCGCTTGTCGGGCCGCCCGATGGCCACCGGCCCGTAGTGGTCGAACCGGTGGTCCCCCCGGACGACCATGCCGTGGATGAGCAGGGCCTGGAGGATATCGAGGACCGTCGTCTCGTTGCCGCCGCCGACGTTGGCCGAGGAGGTGAAGGCCCCGCCGACCTTGCCCCGCAGCTTGCCGTGGAACTTGACGCTCTCGTCGAGGAGCTTCTTCAGCTCCCAGGCCATGGTGCCGTAGTAGGTCGGCGAGCCCAGGACGATGCAGTCGTAGCCCGGGAGGTCGGCCGCGGCCGTCTCCCCGACTTTCCTGAGGTCCACTTCGAGGCCTTCGGCCGCGAGGACCTCGGCCATCCGGGCGGCCATCTTCTTGGTGTTCCCCGTCCGGGAATAGTAGCAGACGAGCGCTTTGGCCATGGGGTCCTCCTGCGGCCGATTATGGCAAAGGCGGCGGGTCAAGTCAAAGCCCG
>CAZFBC010000312.1:0-2531 GCA_964517245.1 uncultured Eubacteriales bacterium
CCGACGCCGTCCACCCGGGCTACGGCTTCCTCGCCGAGAACGCCAAGTTCGCCGACATCTGCAAGACCCACGGGCTGACCTTCATCGGCCCGCCGGCGTCGATCATCCGGCTCATGGGCGACAAGAACAAGGCCCGCCAGACCATGAAGAAGGCCGGCCTGCCCATCCTGCCCGGCAGCGACGCCGTCATCGACGATCTCGCCGTGGCCAAGAAGACCGCCGCGAAGATCGGCTACCCCGTCATCATCAAGGCCGCGTCCGGCGGCGGCGGGAAGGGCATGCGGATCTGCCGCACGGCCGCCCAGCTCGAGGACCAGTTCCCCATCGCCCAGGGCGAGGCCAAGGCGGCCTTCGGCGACCCCTCCCTCTACATCGAGAAGTACGTCTCCGGGGCGCGGCACATCGAGATCCAGGTCATCGGCGACCGGAACGGCAAGGTCACGGCCTTCGGCGAGCGCGAGTGCTCGGTCCAGAGGCGCTACCAGAAGCTCATCGAGGAGACCCCGTCGCCGTTCATCGACTGGAAGACCCGGCGGCGGATGATCAAGGAGGTCGAGGAGGCCGCCTCGGAAGTCGGCTACCAGAGCCTCGGCACCTTCGAGTTCCTGGTCGACGAGGACCGCAAGTTCTATTTCATGGAGGCCAACGCCCGGGTCCAGGTCGAGCACCCGATCACGGAGATGGTCTACGGCATCAACCTCATCAAGGCCCAGATCCGGATCGCCGCGGGCGAGAAGTACTCGCCGCCCTACGCCCTCGAGATGCGCGGCCACGCCATCGAGTGCCGCATCAACGCCGAGGACCCCGTGACCTTCGCCCCCTCGCCCGGGAAGATCGACTTCCTCGTCCTGCCCGGCGGCGAGGGCATCCGCGTCGACTCCGCCGCCTACTGCGGGTGGGTCGTGCCGCCGGACTACGACTCGCTCCTGGCCAAGATCATCGCCTACGCGCCGAGCCGGGAGCTGGCCATCCACAAGATGCGGGCCGCCCTCGAGACGACGACCGTCGTCGGCATCAAGACGAACATCCCCATGCACCTGGACATCCTGTCCAACTCGGACTTCCTGGCCGGACGGTACGACACCCAGTTCATGGACGGGCACCTGGCGTCGAAGGCGGCCGCGGAAGCGGTCTGAGGCCCCGGCCCCCTCAGGCCGGGCGCCGGACGACGGAGACCGAGAACGCCCCGTCGTTGTCCTTGAGCACGTTCTCGTTGATCCCCAGGAAGAGCCGGCCCTTGACAGGCGCAGTCATGTAGTTCTCCGGGCCGACGAGGAACAGGACGAAGATCTCGTCGCTGATCTCCAGCCCCGAATCCTGGTCGACGCGCCGGGCGACCGGCTGGACCAGCTTGCCGACGAGGGCCCCGATGTTGGCGTCCGGGACGGGCTGCCCGCCCGTCACGAGGTCGAGCCCGGCGGGGCCGCAGACGGCTTCGGGGTTGCCCCTCTGGAGGTTGATCTCGCCCGAAGCCTCGAAGACGAGCGTGTCGCCGGCCAGGACGTCGAGGCCCGTGTCCACCCAGCCGGCGTCGGCCGGCACCGCGATCCTCCGGCCCGGGTCGGCGGCCTGGTCCTGGGGGGAGGAGGCCGGAACGGGGACGGCCGTCGCCAGGGCGGCGGCCAGAAGGAGGCCCAGGGCGTCACGTCCGGACATCGCTCCCTCCTTTCAAGGCTATCTTAGCCTAACCCTTGGACGGAGGCAATCCTCCCTGAACCCCGGCCCCCGTTTTCCGTAGTATAATGGGTGAGCAGCTCTTGAACCCGACCCGAAAGGCAACCTTCCATGACTGAAAAGACGAGCTTCTTCAAGCGCCGCAAAAAGCTCCTGATCGCCCTGGCCGCGCTCGCGATCCTCGGCGTCATCGTCGTCTCCAACCTCCAGTCCCGCCGCGAGAAGTCGGTCAAGGTGACCGTGGGCCAGGTCGCCAGGCAGGACCTGACCGCCACCATCTCGGCCTCCGGCGAGATCAAGCCGAAGAAGAACGTCAACATCAGCGCCCAGGTCCCCGGCCGGATCGTCCTCATCGGCGTCGTCGAGGGACAGGAGGTCAAGGCCGGCGACTTCCTGCTCAAGCTCGACGCCGCCCAATACGAGGCCAACGCCGACCGCGACCGGAACTACATCCGGGCCGCCGGCGCCGACCTCATCCAGGCCGAGGCCCGGTTCGCCAGGGACCGCAACTCCTACGAGCGCCAGCTCAAGCTCTACGAAGAGGAGCTCGTTTCCAAGGAACAGCTGGAGGCGGCCAAGGCCCAGTTCGACGTCGCCGCGGCCCAGACGAACGCCATCCGGTTCCAGATCGCCCAGGCCGAGGCCTCCCTCAAGAGCACGCTGGACAGCCTCGCCAAGACGACCTACAGCTCGCCGATCGACGGGGTCATCACCAGCCTCCGCGTCGAGGAGGGCGAGGTGGCCATCATCGGGACGATGAACAACCCGGGCACGGTCCTCCTGACCATCGCCGACCTGTCGGTCATGGAGGTCGAGGTCGAGGTCGACGAGACCGACGTCATCGGCGTCGCCCTCGG
>CAZFBC010000313.1:0-2505 GCA_964517245.1 uncultured Eubacteriales bacterium
CCACCGTCGGGTCGCCGACTGTGAGCCGGGAGAACTCCATGACGCCGGACAGGCCGCAGAACAGGCCCGCGAGAGCGTAGACCGTCACCTTGACCCGGTCGGTCCGGATGCCGCAGAGCCGGGCCGTGGACTCGTTCGAGCCGACGGCGAAGACGTGGCGGCCGAACACGGTGGACCTCAGGAGCACGGCCATGGCCGCGGCGAAGAGGATGACCAGCCAGACGCCCGGCGCCACGAGGAGCCAGGACGGCCGCGGGCTCTTGGCCATGAGCTCGTTGACCCAGGTCATCGGCGCGTCGACTTTCTGGTTCCCGGCGATCCACTTGGCCGCCCCCCGGGCGATGCCCATCATGCCCATGGTGACGATGAACGGGACGAGCCGGAGCCGCGTGATCAGGGCCACGTTCGCCTGTCCGATCAGGCCCCCGGTGCGGACGCCGAGGAGCACGGCGGCGGGGGGCGGGAGGCCGGCGTTGACGGCGTAGGCCGCGATGACGCTCGACAGGGCGATGTTGGAGGCCGCCGACAGGTCGATGCCGCCGCTGATGATGACCAGCGTCATGCCGAGGGCGCCGAGGGCGACGATGACGGACTGGGTGGCGACGCTCTTGAAGTTGGCGGCCCTCAGGAAGCGTCCCTGGACCTCCGGGACGAGGGCGAAGAGGGCGATGACGAGCAGGAGCCCGATGAACGGGCCGACGATGTTGAGGGCCTTGGTCAGGTGGACCGAACGTTGACGGCTCATTCCGCGTTCCTTTGATCGGGGGGATCCTCCCGCGGCGCCCGGCCCACGGTGGCCGCCGCCATCAGGCCCGCGGCGTCCCACGCGGCGGCCGGCCGGGACTCGACCAGGAGACCCCGGTGGAAGACGGCGATCCGGTCGCAGGTCCCGAGGAGCTCCGGGAGATAGGAGCTGACGAAGAGGACGGACTTCCCCTCCCGGGCCAGCTCGCCGATCCATTCGTAGATCTGGCTCTTGCTGACGACGTCGATGCCGCGCGTCGGCTCGTCGAGGAGGAGCACGGCGGCCTTCTGGTGAAGGAGCCGGGACAGGGCGACCTTCTGCTGGTTCCCGCCCGACAGGTCGCCGACCCTCTGCCCCGGGCCCCGGGCCCTGATCTTGAGCCGGCCCATCCACTCCGACACGGCCCGGCGCTGCCGGCCCGGGCGGAGCAGCCCGCGCCTGCGGTAGGGGGCCATGTCGCTCAGCGTGACGTTGTCGGCCACGGACATGGTCAGGGCCAGCCCCTCCCCCTGACGGTCCTCGCTGAGGAGGCCGAGGCCGCGGCGGATCCGCGTCCAGGGCTTCCGGCCCGTCAGGGCGGACCCGGCGACGGCGATCGTCCCGCCCTCGGCCCCGTCGAGCCCGAAGAGCGTCCGCAGCAGCTCCGTCCGGCCCGAGCCGACGAGCCCCGCGAGGCCCAGGATCTCGCCTTTCGCCAGGGTCAGGCTGGCCGGCGCCGCCATGGCCCGGCCCTTCAGCCCGTCGACGGAGAGGACGACCTCCCCGACGGCGTGATCGACGCGGGGGAACATCCGGGTGACCGTCCGTCCGACCATGAGCCGGATGATGTCCTCGATCCGGGTCCCCTCCATCCGCCCGGAGCCGACGCTCCGGCCGTCCCGGAGGACGGTGTACGAGTCGGCCACCCTCTGGACCTCCTCCAGGAAGTGGCTGATGTAGACGACGCTGACGCCCTGGTCCCTGAGCCCGCGGATGATCTCGAAGAGCCGCCGGCCGTCCTCCTGGGAGAGCGAGCTCGTCGGCTCGTCCATGACCAGGATGCGGGACCGGTTGAGCAGGGCCCGGGCGATCTCGACCAGCTGCTTGGCGCCGACGCTCAGGCCGCCCAGGCGGACCGCCGGCGCGATCTCGGGATGGCGGACGAGGTCGAGGACCTCCCGGACCTTCCGCTCCGTGGCCCTGCGGTCGATCCACCCGGCCGTGTGGGCCTCGCGGCCGAGCATGATGTTCTCGGCGACCGTGAGGTGCGGGGCCAGGGTCGGCTCCTGGTAGATCATGGAGACGCCGCGGCGGAGCCCGTCGGCGGGGCCCGAGGGCCGGTAGGGCCGGCCGTCGATCTCCATCCGCCCGCCGTCGGGCGCGACGGCGCCGCTGAGGACCTTCATCATCGTGCTCTTGCCGGCGCCGTTCTCGCCGACGAGGGCGTGGACCTCGCCCCGGGCGAGCTCGAAGGTGACGCCGTCGAGGGCCCGGGTCGCGCCGTAGCTCTTGCCGATCCCGACCATCCGGAGGACGGGGGGCGCGCCGGGCTCCGCTCTCATCGCCCGCCGGGGGCCGCCGGGTCCGGGCCGAGGAGGGCCCGGTTCTCCGGGGCGTCCATGGTCTCGTCCGTGGCCAGGGCGACGCCCGTGTCGATGACCTTCTCGACCGGCTCGCCGCGGAGGTGGGCGACGATGGTCCTGACCCCGAGGTAGCCGATCTTGTCCGGGTTCTGGAGGACGAGGCCCTGGATGTGGCCGTCCCTCAGGCCCTGGACGAGC
>CAZFBC010000314.1:0-2493 GCA_964517245.1 uncultured Eubacteriales bacterium
GGCGGCCGGGCCCTTGTTCGAGGTGACGACGTGCTTGCCGAGGCGCAGGGCCTTCTTGACGTAGCTCGTCGCCGGCTCGCCGGTCTTGATGTCCGTGTAGGTCATCTCGGCGACGATCGTCGCGTCGGTCTTCTCGAGGACGTCGAGGGGGTCGAGCGGCTCGACCTGCTCCGGGGCCGCGCCGGGATAGGCGGCCAGGCCCTGGCCGCTCTCGAGGAGGGCGAGCACGGCCGGGATGTCGACGCCGTCGGGGCGGAGCAGCGTGCCCTTGAGCTTGTCGGTGATGGCCACGACCACGGCCTCGAAGCCGAGAGAGTCGCGGAGCTCGTTCTTCTTGTCGTGCAGGATGCGGAGAAGCCCCTGACCGACGGTGCCGCAGCCGATGAGCGCGATCTTGTGTTCCATGGTTGGCCTCCTGCGCCGGGATGACGGCGAAATCGTACCAAAATCGGGGACACAATACCAATTCCCCATTCGCAAAAAAAAGGGCCGCCGTCCCGGAGGACGGCGGCCCGGATCGCTCGTTCCGCGGGCGCGCTTACTTGGCGGCCGGCGGGTTCTCCTTGATGAAGTTCTCCAGCCACTCGGTCGTGACGGACTTCGGCCGCTCGATCGGCAGGCCGAGGGCGCGGTCCCAGACGAGCTGGGCCAGGACGCCGAGGGCGCGCGACACGCCGAAGAACACGGTGTAGAAGTCGAACTGGTTGGCCCCGTAGTGGTAGAGGAGGACGCCGGAGTGGGCGTCGACGTTCGGCCAGGGGTTCTTGGTCTTGCCGTGCTTGGTCAGGACGTCGGGGGCGACCTCGTAGACCAGGCTGACGACCTTGAAGAGGTCGTCGTCCGGCATGTGCTTGAGGGCGAACTCGCGCTGGGCGACGTAGCGGGGGTCGGTCTTGCGCAGGACGGCGTGGCCGTAGCCGGGGATGACCCGTCCGCCGTTGAGCGTGTCCCACATGTACTTTTCCATCTGCTCCTTGGTCGGGACGCCGCCGAGCTCCTTCGTGAGGTCCATGATCCAGGCCAGGACTTCCTGGTTAGCCAGGCCGTGGAGCGGTCCGGCCAGGCCGTTCATGCCGGCCGACAGGGAGTAATAGGCGTCGGACAGGGCCGAGCCGACGAGGTGGGTCGTATGGGCCGACACGTTGCCGCCCTCGTGGTCGCTGTGGATGCAGAGATAGAGCCGCATGAGCTCCTTGAAGGAGGGATCGTCCGTGACGCCGAGCATGTGGGCCAGGTTGCCGCCCCAGTCGAGCTTGGGATCGGGCTTGATGTGCTTGCCGTCGAAGTAGGTGCGCCGGAAGATGTACGCGGCGATGTTCGGGAGCTTGGCCGTGAGGTTCATGACGTCCTCGAACGTCGCGTCCCAGTACTGGTTCTTCGGCATCTTCTCCTTGTACTTCTGGGCGAAGATGGACTCCCTCTGGAGCTGGAGGATGGCCAGCGAGAACTGGGTCATCGGGTGGGTGTCCTTCGGGACGGCGTTCATCGTGTCGATGAGGTACTGCGGCAGGACGCTCCGCTTCTGCCATTCCTCGGTGAGCGCGGCCACGTCCGCGGCGGTCGGGACCTCGCCGACGAGCAGCAGGTAGAAGATGCCCTCGGGCAGGGGCTCGGTGCCGCCGGGGGCCTTGGGCAGCTTCTCGCGGAGCTCGGGGATGGAGAAGCCGCGGAAGCGGATGCCCTCGAACTTGTCGAGGAGCGAGCAGTCCCAGAGCATCGAGATGATGTCGCGGGCGCCGCCGACGACCTGGCCGACGTCGACCTTGGAGACGCTGACCGTGCCGTATTCCTTGTTGAGCTTCTGGACCCTTTCCTTCATCGGGCCCACTTGGGCGAAGAATTTTTCCTTCAGAGTCGCCATTTCGAGAGTAACCTCCTGATTTGTGTATTTAAAGGGTGACATTCACCCTTCTTAAGGCATGTTATCTTAACATGCGGGCGCGGGGGGTGTCAACCGGAATATGAACGGGTCCGGCCTCCCCGGCGCGCCACTAAGGTGTTTTATTTCAACGGCTTGCGCGGGACGCGCTGGTCCGCCGTGGCGGCGTGCCAGGCGAAGGCCGCCTCGACCACGGCGTTCTTCATCAGGTCCTCGGCCCGCAGCGTGTCGTAGAAGTCCATGTTGGTGTGCCCGTAGGTGCCGCCGATGCGGTCCTGGATGAACTGGAAGCCGGGCAGGCCCGCGGCGTCGAACGGCACGTGGTCGGTGCTGCCGACGCTCTGGATCGAGAGCGCCGTCAGGCCGAAGTCGCGGAAGGGCTCCATCCAGGCCGCGAACAGCCGCCGGACGCGCTCGTTCTGCTGGAGGTAGACGCCGCGGAACTGGCCGGCGCCGTAGTCCTGGTTGAAGTAGACCGAGAACTTCTCGTAGCCCGGCTTGACGCCGACCTTGGGGTCGTTGGGATTGCCGAAGTGGGCGTGGACGTACTCGCGCGAGCCGTGGATGCCCTGCTCCTCGCCGCCCCAGAAGGCGACGCGGATGGTCCGGCGCGG
>CAZFBC010000315.1:0-2491 GCA_964517245.1 uncultured Eubacteriales bacterium
GAGAGGGGCGAGATCTTCGTCCTCGACATGGGCCAGCCCATCCGGATCGTCGACATGGTCAAGACGCTGATACGTCTTTCGGGGCACCGGGAGGACGACATCGAGATCCGTTACGTCGGCGCGAGGCCCGGGGAGAAGCTCTTCGAGGAGATCCTCATCGACGAGGAGAGGACCAAGTCCACCAAGTTCGAGAAGATCCACGTCGCGCCTCCCATCGAGACGCTCAACGGGAGCGCTCTCAAGGGCATGGAGGAGATCGTCGAAGCGGCCGGAGCGGGAGACGCGGAGAGGATCGAGAGGGCCCTGGTCGGGATGGGGATCGGCTTCCACCGGGAGGAGCACGGGTGAGCCCTCGGGCGCGGGCGGGAACGATCGGTCTCGTCCTCCTGGGCCTGCTGTCGGGCCTGCCGGCGGGGGCCGAGACCTGGAAGGGGGCCGAGCTCGCGCGCAAGCTGCGCGAGGCGCCCTGGCGCTTCGGGCCGTTCCGCATCCAGCCGGCGCTCGTCATCTCGAACGCCGGGATCGACTCGAACGTCTTTTATTCGCCGAGCGATCCCGTCAAGGACTTCACGCTGACGGCCGGGCCGGCCGCGACCGTCTATCTCCCCATCTACCGGAAGCTCGTGCTGTCCGTCCAGGGGTCCCCCCAGTACGTGTGGTATTCGAAGACGGAACAGGAGAGGACCTGGAACTACTACGCGAGCGGCGCGGCCCAGCTCAGCCTGAAGGACGTCTTCCTCAGCCTCGACGCCAAGTACTCCGACGCCCGGGAGCGCTGGAACACGGAGATCGACATCCGGCCGAGGCGGATCGAGAAGGGATACGGCGGGTCGGCCCTGCTCAAGACCTCCTGGAAGACGTCCGTCTCATTGGGCTTCCGCACGGCCGAGTACGATTACGAGAGCGTCGTCTACGAGGACGTTTTCGACGTGCAGGAGCGCCTCAACAGGCGGGAGAGCTACGCCAACCTGTCGCTCTACTACCAGGCGACGACGCAGAGGCGGTTCTTTCTGGACTTCGAATACGGGCTCTTCGACTTCCGGTCGGTCGACCAGGCCCTGATCAAGGACTCCCGGAGCGGAGCGGCCTACGCCGGGCTCGAGTTCTCGCCGTTCGGGCGGAGAGTGAGGGGGAGGGTCCGCGTCGGCTACAAGAAGTTCGACATCAGGAACCCCGAAGGGATCGATTACGACGGGTTGGTCGGCGATAGCCAGATCTCGGTCAGGGTCGCCCGGCCGCTCGTCCTGCGCGGCTCGTACGTCCGCGACGTCCGATTCTCGCTCTGGTACGACAATCCCTATTTCCTCGAGAGCCGGCCGGGCGCCGGGGCGTCGGTCTACGTCTTCCGGTTCCTGCGCTTCGATTACGATTACAGCTTCGGGCGGAACACGTATCCCCTGACCCAGGAGGTCGAGCCGGGCATCGAGGTCAAGCGGCAGGACGATTTCGAGGTCCATTCGGCCGGCGTCTATTTCCGGCTGTGGAAGCAGACGGCGCTCGGGTTCGTCGCCAGCTGGTGGGCCCGCGACTCGAACCTCCTGGCGGAAGATGACAAGAGGACGTTCTTTGGAGTAAACTTGACGTACGAGTTTTAGCCTTGGACAGAGGGGGGACACGTACCAAGGGTACATGTCCCCCTACTAGCTCGGAGAAGATGATGAGGAAAGTCGCCCTATTCGCCATGATGGCCGGCGCGGTCGCCGCGGGCCTGGCCGTCGCCCAGGCGCCGCCGGCTGTCGTCCAGGCGCCGCAGGCCGAGGCCCAAGAGGCCCGCGAGGTCTTCGTCCGGGCCTACCGCATCGGGCCGGGCGACCTGCTCGAGGTCAAGGTCTTCGAGGTCAAGGAGCTCGACCAGGTCGTGCGCGTGTCGGAGGACGGCTCCCTGACCCTGCCGCTTCTCGGTCGCGTCGTCGTCGAGGGCCTGACCCAGGAGGGCGTCGTCCAGAAGCTCACGGAGCTGCTCCAGGCCAAATATGTCAAGAACCCCCAGGTGACCATCTTCATCAAGGAGTACAAGAACCAGCAGGTGGCCGTCATCGGGGCGGTCGAGAAAGCCGGGAGCTACGAGCTCGTCGGCCGCAAGAACCTCCTCCAGATCATCTCCATGGCCGGGGGGTTCAGCGACACGGCCGGCAACGACATCTTCATCCTGCGCGAAGGGCCGGACGGCGTTACTTCGACCGTCGCCATCGACCTCAAGGACCTTCTCGTCAACGGCAACCAGAAGCTCAACATCCCGATCGAGCCGAACGACGTCATCAACGTGCCGGTGGACAGGGAGATCCGGGTCTTCGTCATGGGCCGGGTCACGAGGCCCGGCGCGGTCACGGCCAAGCTCTCGGAAAGGGTGACGCTCCTCCAGGCCATCGCCGACGCCGGCGGGCTGGCCGAGGGCGCCAAGGAGAGCGCCGTCACGGTCACGCGGAAGGACCGGACGGGGAAAGAGCAGAAGATCAAGGTCAACCTCAAGGACATCATCAAGGGCCGGAAG
>CAZFBC010000316.1:0-2487 GCA_964517245.1 uncultured Eubacteriales bacterium
TGGCACGGCGCTTGCATACCGCATACCGTGAGGTATCTCGAGACATGAGGCACGAAAGGACCCGCCATGATCTCTAAAGCTCTCGTCGCCGCGTCCACGAAGCCCATGATCCTGTCCATCCTCGTCCGCGGGGAGGACTACGGCTACCAGATCATCCAGCGCGTCAAGGACATCTCCGGCGGGGCCCTGGAGTGGTCCGACAACATGCTCTATCCCGTCCTGCACAGGCTCGAGAACGACGGGCTCATCGTCTCGCGCTGGCGGCTCTCCGACGGCGGCCGGCTGCGCAAGTACTACTGCCTCACCGACAAGGGCCGTCATGAGCTCGAGGTCGAGCGGGGACAGTGGATGGACGTCCACAACGCCCTGGCCCGCCTCTGGGAGCCGCTCCCGGCCCGGGACTGAAGCGCGGGCAGGCAGCACGAAAGAGGAGATGACCATGTTCGACCCCGAAAAAGCGATCCGCGACTGGCGGAAGTCCCTCCAGAAGAACGCCGAGCTCGGCGATAGCGACATCGCCGAGCTCGAATCCCACCTCCGGGACGAGATGGACCGGCGCGCCGCAGCCGGGGCGGACCCCGAGTCCGCCTTCCGGGCCGCCCTGGACCTCTCGGCCGGGCCCGACGCCCTGGGCGCCGAGTTCGGCAAGAGCCGGCGCCGCCGCGGCGGCGCCCGGAGCGCCCTGCTCGGCCTCTTCCCGGCCTATCTCCGCCTGGCCCTCCGGCGGACGGTCAAGCACAAAGGCCATTCGCTCCTCAACGTCCTGGCCCTGACCATCGGCCTGGCCGCCTGCGGCCTCGTCCTGCTCTACGTCCGCTTCGAGACGAGCTTCGACGCCTTCCGCCCGGATGCCGACCGCGTCTACAGGGTCAACCTCTATCGCAAGAGCGCCCAGGGCGAGGACGTCATCGCCGGCAACTACACGCCCCTGGCGCCGGTCCTCAAGGAACGCTATCCCCAAGTCGAGGCCGCCGCCATGGTCTTCTCCGGCGGGTTCGAGCCCCAGCCCGTCGTCTATCGCGACAAGGCCTTCAAGGAAGCGAACATCTACTCCGCCGATCCGGACCTGCTCCGGGTCCTCGGCATCGCGCTCCTCAGGGGCGCCCCCGACGACGCCCTCGTGCGCAAGGACACCGTCCTCCTCTCGGAGAGGATGGCCCGCAAGTACTTCGGCCCCGAAGACCCGCTCGGCCAAAAGGTCCGCATCAACGACAGGGACTGCGAGGTGACGGGCATCATCGCCGATCCGCCCGCCAACACGCAGTTCCAGCACGACGTCGTCATGTCGGCCCGGTCCGAGATCGAGCGGGAGGAGTTCCTCCAGGGCTGGCGGCCCGGGATCCATGGGACCGTGACGCTCGTCAAGCTCAAGCCCGGGGTCGACGCCGCGGGCTTCGAGGCCCTGATCCGGGACCTGCCCCACGAATACGCGGCCGAAGACCTCCGGAAGCTGGGAGCGGTCAACCGGATGGTCCTGCAGCCCCTCGAGAAGCTCTACCTCTACGAATCGACGGTCGGCGGCCTGGTGCCGTCGCCGCGGCTCGTCTATCTCTACATCTTCTCCGCCATCGCCTTCCTGATCCTCCTCCTCGCCGGCATGAACTTCATCAACCTGTCGACGGCCAGGTCCATCCGCCGGGCCGCCGAGGTGGGCGTCCGCAAGGCGGCCGGTGCGACGCGGCGCCAGCTCGTCCTCCAGTTCCTCGGCGAGGCGCTCGTCACGGCGTTCCTGTCGCTCGGCTTGGCGGCGCTCGTCGTCCTCGCCGTCCTACCGGCCTTCGAGGGCCTCGCCGGCGTCTCCCTCGACGAGTCCGCGCTTCTCGAGCCGGCGGTCGTCGCCGCCCTCGTCGGGCTGACTTTCCTCGTCGGCCTCGTCTCGGGCCTTTTCCCGGCCCTGTTCCTGGCCTCGTTCCATCCCGTCATAGTCCTCAAGGGCCGCCTGCGGACCGGGCCGAAGGGCGCCGGTCTGCGCCGGGCCCTGGTCGTGGCCCAGTTCGCGATCTCCATCACCCTGATCATCGCCACGCTCATCGTCGCCGGCCAGGTCGGCTACATGCGGAGCCGGCCCCTCGGCTTCGCCAAGGAGCAGAGGCTGGTCATCAATTTCCGCACCTGGGGGATGATGGAGCAGAACTACGATGCGCTGAAGAGCGAGCTCCTCCGTCATCCCTCGATCCTCGCAGCGACCGCCTGCTCCGGCGTCCCCGGCAAGGGCATCAACAGGACCTATTACTATCCGACCGGGTTCCAGGCCGAGAAGGGCCAGGCCCTGCGCAGCCTGCGGGCCGATCACGATTTCTTCCGGGTCTTCGATATTCCGGTCGTGGCCGGGCGGGGATTCCAGAAGGACATCGCGACCGACACTTACAGCGCGCTCGTCCTCAACGAGCAGGGGGCCAAGGCCTTCGGTTGGGCGACGGCGGAAGAGGCCGTCGGCAAGACCATGACCGACCGGCCCATCCCCGTCGTGGGCATCGTCAAGGACTT
>CAZFBC010000317.1:0-2476 GCA_964517245.1 uncultured Eubacteriales bacterium
AGCTCTCGCTCTTCGAGCTGGCCGAGTCCTTCTTCCTCATGATGAAGCGCCGGGCGGCCGACGACACCCGGACGATCCGCGGCCGGGACGTCTCCGTCGAGGTCAAGATGAAGGAGCTCGTCGGGCTCCTCCGCGAGCGCCACATGATCGATTTCCTCGAATACTTCGAGTCCCACGCGTCGCTCGAAGAGGCCCTCATCTCCTTTTTCTGCATCCTCGAGCTGGTCAAGTCCCGGGTGGCCGTCGCCGTCCAGGACGAGCTCTTCCGGACGATCCGGGTCTGGCTCCGCAAGGACGCGGGCAGGACGGCACCCCATGACTGACCCCCTCAAGAACCTCGTCGAAGCGCTCATCTTCGTCTCCCAGGAGCCCGTGACCCTGGACCGCCTCCAGGCCGTCCTCGAGGGCGTGCCGGCGGCCGACATCCGGGCCGCCGTCGACGCGCTCGTCGCCGACGGCGAGGCCGAAGGCCGGGGCGTCCGCGTCGTCCACATCGGCGGCGGCTGGCTCTTCGCGACCAAGCCGGCCCACGACCGCGAGGTCCGCAAGCTGCTCCAGATCGAGCGCAAGAACAGGCTGTCGTCGGCCGGACTCGAGACGCTGGCCGCCATCGCCTACCGCCAGCCGGTGACCCAGTCCGAGATCTCGGCCATCCGCGGCGTCGACTCGACCGGCGCCCTGAAGACCCTGCTCGAGAAGGGGCTGGTCAGGATCGTCGGGCGGAAGAAGGCCCCCGGCAATCCGCTGGTCTACCGGACCTCCGACGAATTCCTGCTCTACCTGGGCCTCAACAGCCTCGACGAGCTGCCGTCCGAGGAGGAGATCGCCAAGATCCTCGAAGAGGAGAAGGCCGCCGACGGCTGAGGCCTAAGTGTAGACGGCGCCTCGACTTAGAGTTGACAACAAGGAGTTTCTTCGATAGTATGAGTCGTTCTTTCCGGGCCCTTGGAGAAGGGACGCCCCAGAATATTTTCCTCAGGAGCATTGCGCCATGACCGAGCCGACCAAACCGCCGGAACGCGACGACGCCAAAATGTCGTCGGAAGACTACGAGAACCTGCTCGACCGCTACCAGTACAGCACCAAAGAGATCACCATGGGGAAGGTCCTCAAGGGCCGCGTCATCAAGCGGACCCCGACCCACGTCCTCGTCGACGTCGGGTTCAAGACCGAGGGCATCATCCCCAACGAGGACTTCACCGACCCCGCCGCCCTCGAGGCCCTGGAAGCCGGGAGCGAGGTCGAGACCATGCTCGAGAAGACCGACCTCAAGGACGGCTACCTCGTGCTGTCCAAGAAGCGGGCCGACGGGCTCCGGGCCATCGAGGACCTCAACCGGGCCTTCGAGCACGGCCGGTCGGTCACGGGTACGGTCGTCGAGCGGACCAAGGGCGGCTTCAACGTCGACGTCGGCATCCCGGCCTTCCTGCCCGAGTCCCACGTCGACATCCGGCCGGTCAAGGACGCCTCGGGCCTCATCGGGCAGACGTTCGATTTCCGGGTCATCAAGTTCGACCGCAAGACCGAGAACGCGGTCCTGTCGCGCAAGCTCCTCCTCCAGGACGAGCGGGAGAAGAAGAAGAGGCACGTCTTCGGCACCATCGCCAAGGGCCAGAAGATCGCCGGCACCGTCAGGTCCCTGACGAGCTTCGGCGCCTTCGTCGACATCGGCGGCATCGAGGGCCTCCTCCACGTCTCGGACATCTCCTGGGGCAAGGGTACCCACCCCTCCGAACACCTGGCCGTCGGCCAGGAGGTCGAGGTCGTCGTCCTCGACTTCAACGAGAAGACCGAGAAGGTCTCCCTCGGGCTCAAGCAGCTGACGCCCGATCCCTGGTCCAACATCGCCGAGAAGTACCAGGCCGGCCAGAAGATCGCGGGCCGGGTCTCGAGCCTGACCGACTTCGGCGCCTTCGTCGAGCTCGAGAAGGGCGTCGAGGGCCTCGTCCACATCTCCGACCTGACCTGGTCGCGCAAGCTCGTCCACCCCAAGAAGGTCCTCAGCCCCGGGCAAGAGGTCCTGGTCACCATCCTCGACGTCAACCCGGCGACCAAGCGCATCTCCCTGGGGCTCAAGCAGGCCTCCGTCCACCCCCTCGAGACCTTCCGGCAGAAGGCGGGCGTCGGGGCCCGGATCATGGGCACCGTGACCAGCCTGACCGACTTCGGCGCCTTCGTCGAGGTCGAGAAGGGCATCGAGGGCCTCGTTCACATCTCCGACATCAGCTGGGAGAAGGTCAAGCACCCGTCCGAGAAGCTCCAGGTCGGCCAGGAGGTCGAGACGATCGTCCTCAACATCGACGTCGACCGGCAGAAGGTCTCCCTGGGCATGAAACAGCTCGAGGGCGACATCTGGGAGGAGTTCTTCAGCCGCCAGAAGGCCGGCGACATCGTCAACGTCAAGATCGTCCGCCTGACGGATTTCGGGGCCTTCGTCGAGATCGTCCCGGGCATCGAGGGCGTCGTCTTCACCGCC
>CAZFBC010000318.1:0-2450 GCA_964517245.1 uncultured Eubacteriales bacterium
ATAAGTTCGTCCGGAGGACGGAAGCGACCCTTCCGTACACTCAGGGGAGTGATTGCGTTGATGGCCTCCAACTTCTCACTCGGATCGGCCCTCGTGTGTAAGCGGTAACAGAACGGCGTTGTAGAGCTGGCCGGGCCAGGCGGATAGAAAACGCCTCCATGAACCAACAAGTAAATATAGAGGTGTTCATGGAGCGACGAGCAAGAAGGAACCGGCGACAGTGGATGGAGATCATCGATGAGCAGGAAGGCAGCGAGCTGAGTGCCAAGGTGCGATTTCCGACCGAATCTGAACACCCATTCCGGACGAACGTGAACACCTGTTCCGACGAACGTGAACGGTGATTCCGGCAAACGTGAACACCCATTCCGGCCATCGTGAACACTCGGAAGTGGCATCGTTTCTGATCTGAGAACGGCACTATGCTCCCGAACAACGAGGAGGTGGAGCATGGGTGCCCCGAGGATGACGATGAGGCGAATCAAGGAAATCCTGAGGATGCGGATGGACAAGGACCAGCCCGTGAGGGACGTAGCGCGGGCGATGGGAGTGAGCCTGGGTGCCGTGAGCGGGATGGTGGCGAGGGCCAAGGGCGCTGGGCTCGGATGGTCCGAGGTCGAGCAGATGGACGACGTGGCTCTGGAGAGACTGCTGTACCCGTCGGTTGCGGAGCGGGAGCGCAGGCCGTTGCCGGACTTCAAGCACGTGCACGCGGAGCTGCGCCGCAAGGGCGTGACGTTGATGCTGCTGTGGGAGGAGTACCAGGCGCAGTACCCGGAGGACCACTACGGATTCAGCCAGTTTTGCCAGTACTACCGGGCGTTCGCGAGCAAGCTCAACGTGGTGATGAGGCATCGGCACCGCGCCGGGGAGAAGATGTTCGTGGACTACTCAGGAGACGGCATTCCCATGGTCGACCCCGAGAGTGGTGAAGTGGGCCAGGCAGAGCTGTTCGTCGCCGTGCTGGGGGCGAGCGACTACATGTACGCGGAGGCGACGGCGAGCCAGCAGCTCGAGGACTGGATCGACTGCCACATCCACGCATACGAGTTCTTCGATGGGGTGCCGGAGATCACGGTGCCTGACCAGACGCGCACAGCGGTCAAGACCCCATGTTACTACGAGCCGGAGATCAACCCCACGTACCTGGAGATGTCGCGTCATTACGACACGACGATCATCCCCGCGAGGCCGAGGAAGCCGAAGGACAAAGCGAAGGCGGAGGGCGCGGTGCTCGTGGCACAGCGTAGGATCATCGCGGCGCTTCGCAACCAGACGCTCTTTGGACTGGTCCAGGTCAAGGAGGCTGTTGCCTTGGAGATGGAGAAGATCAACACGCGGCCTATGAAGATGCTCGGGACGACCAGGCGCGAGCTTTTCGAGAAGCTGGACCGTCCGGCCATGATGTCGCTGCCGGTACAACGTTACGAGATCGGTCGCTGGGGCACGCGCAAGGTCAACATCGACTACCACATACCAATAGAGAAGCACTTCTACTCCGTGCCCTACCAGTTGGTGCACGAGCAGGTGGAGACGCGAGTCTCGGCGACGACCCTGGAGGTCTTCCACAAGGGCAAGCGCGTGGCGTCCCACCGTCTGTCGCACGTCGTGGGTGGATACACGACAGTGCCCGAGCACATGCCCGAGAGCCATCGGCGCCACGCGCAGTGGACGCCGTCACGCGTCATCGACTGGGCGTCGAAGGTGGGTCCGAAGACGGCCGATCTCGCGGAGCGGATCATGAGCGAGAGGCCGCATCCCGAGCAGGGGTACCGTGCCTGCCTTGGCATCATGCGACTGGGCAGAGAGTATGGCGTCGAGCGTCTCGAGGCCGCGTGCGCTCGAGCTCTCGCCATCGGAGCCCGCTCGTATGGCAACGTGAAGTCGATCCTGGAGAATGGGCTGGACAGACAGCCGTTGCCAGGCAAGTCAAACACAGAGCAGGAGGCCATCGAGCACGAGAACGTGCGTGGCCCCGACTACTACAACTGAAAGGACAGAGCCATGCTCAACGAGCAGACGATACACAAACTCAACGAGATGCAGCTATATGGGATGGTCGCATCTTTCGAGCAGTACCTTTCGGAGAAGGGGACGGACAAGCTAAGCTTCGAGGAGCGCTTCGGGATGATGGTTGACCGCGAGTACGCGGACCGCCAGGACAGGAAGTTGCGCAGACGCCTTGGCGTCGCCAAGTTGCGCGAGCAAGCTTGCATGGAGGACGTGGACTACCGTCATCCGCGCAAGCTCGACCGTGCGGTGATGCAGCGCCTGGACACGTGCAAGTGGATCGCGTCCAGCGAGAACGTGGTGATCAAACGGTACTCGAGGCTGGTCGGCAGCCGGTAGTCGAGCAGCGACGGACCCTGGTGCAGACCGAAGCGGTTGACGTCGTGGTCCTCGTAGAGCGCCTCGGCGATCCCCATGTAGGCCGAGCCCTCCATCTGGCC
>CAZFBC010000319.1:0-2444 GCA_964517245.1 uncultured Eubacteriales bacterium
GC
Source organism: uncultured Eubacteriales bacterium (assembly GCA_964517245.1). Lineage (GTDB taxonomy): Bacteria > Acidobacteriota > Aminicenantia > Aminicenantales > Saccharicenantaceae > RBG-16-66-30. The sequence continues at coordinate 3 of CAZFBC010000319.1, forward strand.
GAGGTCGGCAGCCGCAGGGCGCTGCCGGCGGTGAAGATGACGGCCGCCGTCTCCCCGATGCTCCGGCCGACGCTGAGGACGATGCCCGTGACGATGCCCGGCGAGGCCGAGGGCAGGACGACGCGCGTGACGGCCTGCCACTTCGTGCTGCCCAGCGAGAAGCTGACGGTCCGGTAGACGGGGGGCACGCTCTTGATGGCTTCCTCGGAGGTCCGGATGATGGTCGGCAGGATCATGAAGGCCAGGGTCAGGCTGCCGCTGAGGATGGACCAGCCGAACTTGAGCTTGGTGACGAAGAGGATGAAGCCGAACAGGCCGAAGATGATCGACGGGATGCCGGCCAGGCACTCGGCCCCGAACCGGATGACGCGGGTCACCGGGCCCTCCCAGGTGTACTCCGTGAGGAAGATCGCCGTGCCCACGCCGAGGGGCGTGGCGATGAGGATGGCGCCGGCCGTCAGGGCGACGGTCCCCACGATCGTCGAGAAGATGCCGCCGGCCTTGCCCATGTCCACGGGGTTCCTGGTCAGGAAATCCCAGCTCAGGGCGGGGACGCCCTTCCTGAGGACGAAGGCGACGATGAAGAAGAGGATGGCCACGGTGACGACCGTCAGCGTCCAGAGGACGGCGCTGACGACCCTCTGCTCGGCGCGGGGATCGAGCCTCATCGCCGCGTTCCCCGCATCCGGGAGGCCGTGACGTTGGCCGCGGTGTTCAGGATCATGATGATGACGAAGAGGATGACGCCCGTGGCGAAGAGGGCCTGGCGGTGCTCGCCCGAGGCGTAGCCCATCTCCAAAGCGATGTTCGAGGTCAGCGTCCGCACGGGCTGGAGGACCGAGCCCGGCACGCTGGCCGCGTTGCCCGCCACCATGATGACGGCCATGGTCTCGCCGATGGCCCGGCCCATGCCCAGGATGATGCTGGCGATGATGCCCGACCTCGCCGCTGGCAGGAGGACCATCTTGACGGTCTGCCACTTCGTGGCCCCCAGGGCGATGGAGCCCTCCCGGTAGCTCGGCGGCACGGCCTGGAGGGAATCCACCGAGATGGAGATGATCGTCGGCAGGATCATCACGCCCAGGATGATCGAGGCGGCCAGGACCGAGAGGCCCGGCCCGCCGAGCGTCTCGCGGATGAAGGGGACCAGGATGATGACCCCCATGAAGCCGTAGACGACAGAGGGGATGCCGGCCAGCAGCTCGATGACGGGCTTGATGAAGCTCCGGACCCGCCGCGAGGAGAACTCCGTCAGGACGATGGCGCAGGCCAGGCCCAGGGGGACGCCGATGACCAGGGCGCCCGCGGTGACGTAGACGGAGCCGACGATCATCGGCCACAGGCCGAAGAGCTTCTCCGACGGGTACCATTCCGATCCGGCCAGGAAGCTCTTGAGGCCGTACTTGAACATGATCGGCGTCCCCTGGCCGACGATGAAGACGGTGATGACGGCGAGGACGGAGACCGCGGAGAAGGCCACGAGGAGCAGGGCCAGCCGGACGAGGCGGTCCGTGCGCTCGAGGCGGTTCTTGCGCCGCGGCTTGGGCGTCCCGGTCATGGCGCGTCCCCTCCCGCGGTCACCGGGCCGGGAGGAGCCCCTCCTTCCTGATCAGGGCCTGGCCCTCCTCCGAGAGGACGAAGTCCACGAATTCCCGGGCCTGCCCGCTCGGCTCGCCCCGACTGACGAAGAGGAAGGGCCGGACGAGCTTGTAGCTTCCGTCGGCGATGTGCGCCTCGCTCGGGGCGGCGCCGTCGAGCGCGAGGGCCCGGACCTGATCGTTGACCAGGCCGAGCGAGATGAACCCGATCGCGTAAGGGTCGTGGGCGACGATCTCGCGCACCGTGCCGTTCGAGTCCTGGGTGATGGCGCCCCGGTAGATCCGGGTCTTGCCCATGACCAGTTCCTGGAAGGCGCCGCGCGTCCCCGAGCCCTCCTCCCGCGTGACGACGGTGATGGAGCGATCGATCCCGCCGAGGAGCTTCCAGCTCCTGAGGTCGCCGGCGAAGATCTGCTTGACCTCGGCGATCTTGACCCCCGAGACGGGATTCGAGGGGTGGACGATGATGGCCAGGCCGTCCCGGGCGACGACGATCTCGACGAGGTCCTTCTCGTCGCCCTTGAGATCCCGGGAGGACATGCCGATCTGGCAGGCGCCGCTCTTGCAGGCCTGGATGCCCGCGCTCGATCCCCCGCCCTGGACGTTGACGCCGTAGTCGGGGTGCGCCTCCATGAACACCTCGGCCCACTTGTCGGCGAAGGGCTGGATGCTCGTCGACCCGGCCAGGGTCAGATCGTGCCGGGCGCCGCCGCCGCGGCAGGCCGGAAAAACGGCGACGCCGAGGGCCAGCAGCAGGGAGGCGGTCCTGAGGCGCGTCATGTCGTTTCCGGCCTACGTCGCCGCTGATTATAAAAGAAGGAAGCGGGTTTTCGCAAGGCCGATA
>CAZFBC010000320.1:0-2429 GCA_964517245.1 uncultured Eubacteriales bacterium
CGTCGAGGAGCTCGAGGACCACGACGACGTCCAGTCCGTCTCCTCCAACTTCGACATCTCCGAGGACGAGATCGCCAGCTTCTCGCAGGGCGGGTGACGCCCCGGAAGCATCCATGCGGGTCCTCGGGATCGATCCCAGCCTCCGGTCGACCGGGTTCGGGATCGTCGAGGAGGAGGCCGGCCGCCTGCTCCCCGTCGCTTACGGCGTGATCAGGCCCACGTCGGGGCTCCCCCTTCACAAGATGCTCGCCGAGATCAAGGCCGAGATCGAGGGGCTCATCCGGACCTACGGGCCCGGCGAAGCCGCCATCGAGAACGCCTTCTACGCCCAGAACATGAAGACGGCCCTCGTCCTCGGCCAGGTCCGCGGCGCGGTGCTCGTCGCCGTCGCCGCGACGGAGTGCGGCCTCGCCGAGTACTCGGCCCTCGAGATCAAGAAGGCCGTCACCGGCTACGGCCAGGCCGACAAGGAGCAGGTCCAGGCCATGGTCCGCTCGCTCCTCGGCCTGGACGACGACCGCCTCCCTCTCGACGCCTCGGACGCCCTGGCCGCGGCCATCTGCCATCTCAACGCCCGCCTCTTCCAGGTCAGGGTCGGGGACAAGGAGCCGTCATGATCGCCTACCTCAAGGGGACGCTCATCCACAAGACGCCCGGCCACGTCGTCGTCGAGACGGGCGGCGTCGGCTACGCCGCGGCCGTCCCGGTGTCCTCCTACGCCCTGCTCGGGGAGCCCGGCGGGACCGTGGAGCTGTTCGTCCACACCCACCTCTCCGACGACGCCCTGGCCCTCTTCGGCTTCGTCACCCGCGAAGAGAAAGACATGTTCCTCAAGCTCATCGGGATCTCCGGCATCGGCCCCAAGCTGGCCCTGAACGTCCTCTCGGGCATCGCCCCGGACGACCTCGCGGCGGCCGTCCGGGCGAGCGACGTCGCCCGGATCTCGCTCGTCCCCGGCGTCGGCAAGAAGACGGCCCTGCGCATCACCATGGAGCTTCAGGACAAGCTGGAGAAGAAGGAGATGCTCCTCGCGGCCAAGGGCTCGCCCGAGAAGGAGGACCTCCTCTCGGCCCTCCAGAACATGGGCTTCCGGCGCAAGGAGGCCGAGCGGGCCGTCGACCAGACGCTCGCCGCCCACAAGCCGGGCGCCGAGTTCGAGAAGCTGCAGCGCGACGGCTTGAAGCGCCTGGCCAAAATATAGTAAGACTACGGCATGCCCGCCATCCTCAGCCCGATCCGGACGAAGGAGGACGTCCTCTTCGAGGACAGCCTCCGTCCGAAGACGCTCGACGAGTTCGTCGGCCAGGAGAAGGTCAAGGCCAACCTCCGCGTCTTCATCGAGGCGGCCCGCAAGCGCGACGAGCACCTCGACCACGTGCTCCTCTACGGTCCCCCGGGGCTGGGCAAGACGAGCCTGGCCTACCTCATCGCCAAGGAGATGGGCGTCGGCATCAAGCCCACGGCGGGGCCGGTCATCGAGCGGACCGGAGACCTCTCGGCCATCCTGACCAACATGCAGACGAAAGAGGTCCTGTTCATCGACGAGATCCACCGCCTCCAGCCTTCGGTCGAGGAGATCCTCTACTCGGCCATGGAGGATTTCAACCTGGACATCGTCATCGGCCAGGGGCCGGGCGCCCGCAGCCACAAGCTCAAGATCAGGAAGTTCACCCTCATCGGGGCGACGACCCGGGCCGGCCGCATCACGGCGCCGCTCCGCGGCCGCTTCGGCATCATCCACCGCCTCGACTATTACCGGGACGAGGACCTGAAGCAGGTCATCCAGCGCTCGGCCAAGATCCTCAAGGTCAAGGTCGACGAGGCCGGGGCCGGCGAGATCGCGTTGCGCTCGCGGGGGACGCCGCGCGTGGCCAACCGGCTGCTGCGCCGCGTCCGCGACTACGTCGACGTCAAGGGCGGCGGCGTCATCACGGCGAAGGAGGCCCAGCGGGCCCTGGACATGATGGAGGTCGACGTCCTCGGCCTCGACGACGTCGACCGCAAGATCCTCTCGACCATCATCGAGAACTTCGGCGGCGGCCCGGTCGGCATCGGGACGATCGCCGCGGCCATCGACGAGGAGAAGGACACGATCGAGAGCATCTACGAGCCTTTCCTGATGCGCATCGGCTTCCTCGACCGGACGATCCGCGGCCGGGTCGTCACGCCCAAGGCCTACGCTCACCTGGGCTATGACGCCCGTTCGGCCGGCGGGCGAGGCAAGGCCGGCGCGGCCGGCCAAAGCAAGCTGTTCAAAGATTGAGGATGTCCGCCGACCGGCCATGACCCCCGGCAACCCCCTTCGCGTCTCCGACTTCGACTACGATCTTCCGCCCGGGCTCATCGCCCAGCGTCCCCTCCCCCACCGCGACGACTCGCGGATGATGGTCGTCGACCGGAAGTCCGGCACGGTCCGCCACGGCCGGTTC
>CAZFBC010000321.1:0-2420 GCA_964517245.1 uncultured Eubacteriales bacterium
GAACGGCATGAAGATCCTGATGATCCCCAAGCCGGGCGTGCCCCGCGTCGTCTGCCACATCTACTTCAAGGTCGGCTCGATCAACGAGCGCCCGGGCATCACCGGCAGCGCCCACGTCCACGAGCACCTGATGTTCAAGGGCACGGAGGCCCTGGGCGTCACGGACTACGCCAAGGAGTCCGCGATCGACGCGGAGATCGACCGGCTGATGGGCCTGATCTACCGGGAGAGATTCTGGAAGGACGGCGGCGACGAGGCCAAGATCGCCGCCTGGCAGAAGGAGGTCGACGCGCTGGTCCGGGAGCAGAAGGCCTACATCATCAAGGACGACCTCTGGACCCGGTACATGAACAACGGCGGCACCGGCCTCAACGCCTCGACCGGCCAGGAGACGACCGGCTACTACGTCACCCTGCCCTCGAACAAGGTCGAGCTGCAGATGCTCATGGAATCCGACCGGATGATGAACCCCCGCTTCCGCGAGTTCTATTCGGAGAAGGACGTCATCATGGAGGAGCGCCGGCTGAGCGAGAACCAGCCGGGCTTCTTCTTCGGCGAACAGGTCCAGGCGGCCTTTTACGCGGCCTCGCCGTACCATTGGGAGGTCATCGGCTGGATGGACGACCTGAAGAAGATGACCAAGGAGGACCTCGTCGCCTTCCACGACACCTTCTACGTGCCGAACAACGCCGTGGCCATCTACGTCGGCGACATCGACCCGGCGGAGATCGCGGCCCTGGCCGAAAAGTACTTCGGCCGCATCCCCAGGGGCCCGGACCTCGAGCCCATCCGCACGGGCGAGCCGCCCCAGTACAGCGAGAAGAGGCTCCGCGGCGAAGGCCCCGGGCCGACGAGCCTGCAGATGATGTTCCACACGCCGCCCGACGGGCACGCGGATACCGCCGCCCTGGCGATCCTGGCGGGCACGCTGGGCTCGGGCGGCGGCGGGTTCCGCGGCGGCACGGGCGGCGGCGGCACCGGCCGCCTGTACAAGTCCCTCGTCCGCGACAAGCAGCTGGCCGTCAACGCCTCCGCGTCGAGCCGGCCCCAGTGGTACGTCGGCGCCTTCCAGTTCAGCGCCACGCCGCGCGTGGACAAGGGCGTCACCCCCGAGGACCTGGAGAAGGAGATCTGGGGCGAGATCGAGAGCGTCCAGAAAGACGGCCTGACCGAAGAAGAGATCCAGAAGGCCAAGAACAAGAGCGAGGCCGCCTTCATCCGGTCGCTGGCGAGCTCCGGGGGGCTGGCCGGCCGGGTCGGACGGGCCGAGCTCAAGCGCGGCTGGCGGTCCATCCTGGCCGACCTCGACGCGCTCAAGGGCGTGACCAACGACGACGTCAAGCGGGTCGCGGCCCGGTACTTCGTCAAGGACAACAGCCTGACGGCCGTCTACACCCGCCGGACGGGCCGGTAAGGAGGACGACATGAAAAGAACGGTCATCGCCATCCTGGCGCTCGCCTTCGTCTTCACCGGCCTGGGCCTCGGCCAGGCCAAGCACCCCTCCGAGCTGACCTACCGGCCCCTCTCGTACGAGCCTCCGGACCCCAGGGCCTTCCGCGTCACCTGCGCCGGGGGCCTGCGCGCCTACGTCCAGGAGGACCGCGGCCTGCCCCTCTTCAACATCAGCGCCGTCGTCCATTGCGGCGGGCTCTACGTGCCGGAGGACAAGGCCGGCCTGGACGCCGTCCTCGGCGACCAGCTGATCAAGGGCGGCACGGCCGCCCGGGAGGGGTCGGCGATCGAGGAGCGCATCGATTTCCTCGGCGGCTCGCTCAGCTTCAGCGTCGGGGAGCGGACGTCGACCCTGAGCCTGTCGGTCCTGTCGAAGGACCTCGACGAGGGCCTGGCCCTGTTCTTCGACGTCCTCAGGAACCCGGCCTTCCGCGAGGAGCCGCTGAAACTGGCCAAGGCCCGCTTCGTCGAGCAGCTCCGCCAGGCCAACGACCAGCCCAACGCCGTGCTCGCCCGCGAGTTCCAGAAGCTTCTCTACGGCGACAACGCGCTGACCCGGCGGCCGACCAAGGCCACGTACGAAGGCCTGACGGCGGCCGACCTCAAGGCCTTCCACGCCAGGTACTTCTCGCCGAAGAACGTCATCCTGGCCGTGTCCGGCGATTTCGCCAGGGCCGCCCTCAAGGCCAAGATCGAGAAGCTGGCCGCGGGGTGGAAGGGCGGCGCCGTCTCCTTCCCCGCGCTCCCGAAGGGCTTCCCCGACCCCGAGCCGGGCGTCTATTTCATCCAGAAGGCCATCAACCAGGGCTACATCAGCCTGGGGCACCTCGGCCTCGAGGACACGAACCCCGACTATTTCGCCGTCCAGGTCATGAACTTCATCCTCGGCGGCGGCAGCTTCACCTCGCGGATCACGACCAAGGTCCGCTCGGACGAGGGCCTGTCCTACAACCAGGGCAGCCGGTTC
>CAZFBC010000322.1:0-2413 GCA_964517245.1 uncultured Eubacteriales bacterium
CTCTTGCTCCCCGGCCCCCCGGGAACCAGTCGTCCGGTTCCCCCCGCTCCGCGGGCCCCCCCTCCACGGACGGGGATCATCGAGGCAACATCCCTCGCCGCCTCGAGAGAGAATCACGGAGATGGGAGATGAACCTTGTGGCCTAGCGGCGGAGGAAGCGGCGCACGTACTCGCCCGCTTCCGCGAGTCCGAGCAGGCGCGCGACGGCGAAGAAGACGAGAAGGCCCAGGAGCCCGCAGGCGGCGACCGCCGCGGCCGTCCCGAGGAAGGAGGTCCCGATCTCCGCGGCGAGGAGCCGGTTCCCCAGCCAGGCGGCCCCTCCGCCGGCCGCCGACGCGAGCACGAGCTTTCCGGCGTAGGCGATAAGCGGACCGAATTCCACGGGGCCGATCTTGCGCGGGAGCAGGGCGTAGAGGATGCCCACGTTGAGGAGCGCGGCCAGGGTCGTCGACAGCGGGAAGGCCAGGTACCCCAGCCGCCACATCAGCGAGAGGTTGAGGACGATGTTGAGCCCGATCGAGCAGAAGCTGGCGATCATCGGCGTCCGGGCGTCCTTGTGGGCGTAGAAGACCGCGGCGATGTTCCGCACGGCGGACATGAACGGGATGCCCAGCGCGTAGAGGACGAGGGCCCCGGCCGTGGCCAGCGTGTCCGCCGCCGTGAAATGCCCCCGCTCGTAGATCGCCCGAGTGACCGGCACCGCGAGGCAGGCCAGGAGCGCCGCGGCGGGCACGGTCAGGAACAGGACCATCTTCAGGGAGTCCTGGAGCGTCGCCCGGATGGCCGTCCGGTCGTTCGCGACGACGAGCCGCGAGAGCGAGGGCAGGGCGACCGTCCCGACGGCCACGCCGAAAAGCCCCAGCGGCAGGTGCATGACCCGGAAGGCGTAGTTGAGCCAGCTGACGCTGCCCTCGGCCAGCGGGGTCACCAGGATCGTGTTGACCAGGACGTTGATGCGCGTGCCGGCCAGGCCGATGGCGACCGGCACGAACAGGGCCATGACCTTCCGGAACTCCGGGTCGCGGAAGCTCAGGACGGGGCTCCAGCGGAAGCCCTTCCTCCGGACGAGCGGGACCTGAACCAGGAACTGCATCAGACCGCCGACGAGGACCCCCGCGGCCATGCCGAAGATGGGCTCCCGGCCGCGCGCGACGAACCAGCCGTAGGTCAGGAGCGGGACGGCGATCGAGAAGAGGTTGAAGGCGGCCGGCGCCAGCGAGGGCACGAAGAACGACCGCTCCGTGTTGAGGTAGCTCATGGCCCAGGCGGCCAGGCTGACGAACAGGAGGAACGGGAAGAGGGCCGCCGTCAGCTGGGCCGTCAGGCCGATCTTGCCCGGCACGCGGCCGAAGCCGAAGGCGATGGCCCTGGCCAGGGCCGGCGCCGCGAAAAGGCCCGCGAGCGAGACGAGACCGGTCACGACGAAAAGGACGTTGAAGATGTTCGAGGCCAGCCGGTTCTGAGCCTCCTTGCCCTTGGCCCGCTCGGCCGTCAGGACGGGGACGAAGGCGTCCGACAGCGCCGTCTCGGCGAACAGGTCGCGGAGCAGGTTGGGGATGCGGAAGGCGACGTTGAAAGCGTCCGTGGCCGCGCCGACGCCGAAGAGGTGGGCGAAGACGGATTCGCGGACGAGCCCCATGACCCGGCTCGCGGCCGTGCCCAGGGTGAAGGAGCGGACGCCCCGCGAGATGTCTTCCATGGCCCCCGATTATATTCAATCGGGGGCGCAATACCAACGGCTAGTCGCCCCGGCCCGTCTTCAGATTGAAATCGAGGCCTCCCGTCCGGCCCGCGTCGACCTCCCCGATGAAGGCCTCGACCCTGGCCCTGATGGCGTCGCGGACCTCGCGCGTCCTGGCCAGGCGGTCTTCCCGCGGCCCGGCGAACGAGGCGGGGTCGGCGAAGCTCCAGAGAAGGGTCCGGGTGATCCCCGGGAAGGTCGGACAGCGCTGGGCGGCCTCGGCGTCGCAGACCGCGACGACGAAAGAGAACAGCGCGCCGCTCTTGTAGACGTCGAAGACGCTCTTGGTGGCGTTGCGCGAGATGTCGAAGCCCGCTTCCTTCATGACCTCGACGGCCAGGGGGTTGAGCGCGCCCGGCTCCAGCCCGGCGCTCGCGGCCTCGAACCTGTCCCCGGCCAGCGCGTTGAGGAACGTCTCGGCCATCTGGCTCCGGGCGCTGTTGTGGACGCAGACGAACAGGACGCGGGTCTTGTCCTTGCTCTTTTCCATCGCCGACTCCTTTCGCGGGCCGTGTCTCTTTCGACCGTATTATAAACCGGTTTTGTTAAGACCTGATAAAGACGGCGGGGCCGCGCGTCACGCTCCGGCCGCGGAGGGCCCGGGGGACCGGAAATACCTCCGCTTGAAATGGAGCGCCACGTTGACCAGGCCGATCATCACCGGCACCTCGA
>CAZFBC010000323.1:0-2392 GCA_964517245.1 uncultured Eubacteriales bacterium
TACGACCTGGTGACCGGCAAGACCTTCTTCGACGCCGCGAAAACCCTCGACGACGTCATCGTCCTCCTCGTCCCGTCCCACAATCCCGACGGCAACCAGATGGTCGTCGACTGGTACGAGAAGTACGTCGGCACGCAGTACGAGGGCGGCAACATGCCCTGGCTCTACCACCACTACGCCGGGCACGATAACAATCGCGACTGGTACATGTTCAACCTGCCCGAGACCCGGGCCGTGACCAAGGTCCTCTACCACGACTGGCTGCCCCTCATCCACATCGACGAGCACCAGCAGGGCTCCAACGGGGCCCGGCTCTTCGTGCCCCCGTTCATGGATCCCCCGCTCCCGAACATCCAGCCGTCGGTCTGGCGCGGCGTCAACCTCGTCGGGACCGAGATGAGCTACGACCTCCAGAGCCACGGCCTGAGCGGCGTCGTCAACGGCCGGTCCTACACGGCCTGGTGGATCGGCGCCTGCGACGACACCTCCTGGCTCCACAACGTCATCGGCATCCTCAGCGAGGCCGCCTCGGTCCGCGTCGCGACGCCCATCACCATCGAGCCGAACGAGCTCCAGACGGGCTACCACGACAAGCGCATGGACTTCGTCGACCCCTGGCCGGGCGGCTGGTGGCGGCTGCGCGACCTCGTCGACTACGAGCTCGTCCTGTCGAAGAGCCTGGTCAAGACGGCCGGGCTCCACAAGGAGGACCTCCTCCTCAACTTCTATAAAATGTACCAGCACTCGGTCGGGAAGGTCGACAAGGGGCAGCCCTTCGCCTTCGTCATCCCGGCCGTCCAGCGCGACTACCCGACCATGCTCAAGATGCTCGAGGTCCTGATGACGGGCGGCGTCGAGGTCCACCGGGCCAAGGCCGATTTCATCGCCGGGGGCCGGTTCTACGACGCCGGCTCGTTCGTCGTCAAGATGGCCCAGCCCTACAAGACCTACGCCTGGGCCCTGCTCGAGAGGCAGAAGTACCCCGACATGAGGCAGTACCCCGGCGGACCGCCCGTCCCGCCCTACGACAACGCCGCCTGGACCCTCCCGCTCCAGATGGGCGTCCTCTGCGACGAGGTCGACGAGTCCTTCGAGGCCAAGCTCGAAAAGATCGACTCGGTGCCCTACCCCAAGGTGCCGGCGCAGGGGAAGAGCGCCTATTTCATGCTCGACGCGCGGGTCAACGCCTCCTACGCCATGGCCGTGGCCCTGCTCAAGGACGGGGCCGAGGTCTGGCGGACCAAGACGAGGGCGTCGGTCAAGGGGATCGACATCCAAGCCGGCGCGTTCGTCGTCAAGAACTCGGCCGCGGTGAAGAAGGCCCTCCCGGCCCTGGCCGAAAAATTCAACATGGCCGTCCTCGACGTCGACGACGTCGGCGCCCTGGCCAAGGCCCCGGTCCGGTTCCCCCGGGTCGGGCTCTTCCAGTCGTGGCGCGGCAACATGGACGAGGGTTGGACCCGCTACGTCTTCGACGACATGGGCATCCCCTACAAGACCCTGCACAACGAGGACGTCAAGGGGACGAAAGAGAAGAAGGCCGACCTCCGGGCCGACTTCGACGTCATCGTCTTCGCCGACGAGAACACCAACACCATCAAGGGCACCCGGCCGCAGGCGACGCCGGGCGCGCCGGAGTCGCCCATGGCCCGGATGTTCCGCCAGAGCCCGATGCCCCCCGAGTACGAGGGCGGCATCGGCCAGGAGGGCGTCGACGCCCTCAAGGCCTTCGTCGAGAAGGGCGGCATCCTGGTCGCCTTGAACCGCGCCTCGGAGTTCGCCATCGCCGAGCTCAACGCCCCGGCCCGGAACGCGCTGAGCGGGATCGCGCGGGACAAGTTCTTCTGCCCGACCTCGCTCCTCCGCGTCCTCGTCGACAACGAGACGCCGATCGGCTACGGCCTGCCGAAGGAGGCCGCGGCCATGTTCGCGAACAGCCTGGCCCTGGACACGTTCACGCCGCCCTACGAGTGGGACCGCAAGGTCGTCGCCGCCTACCCCGAGGACGAGGTCCTGATGAGCGGCTGGCTGCTCGGCGAGGAGCACCTGGCCCGCAAGGCCGCCGTCGTCGACACGAAGTGGAAGGACGGGCGCATCATCCTCATCGGGATACGGTGCCAGAACCGGGCCCAGTCGCACGGGACGTACAAGTTCCTGCTGAACGCCCTGCTCTACCCGGGATCCTGACAAGGTCGAGGAGTTCGGGGCCGGGAGCCGGCCCGGGAGGCCCAATGAACAGGATCTTCGTCGTCTCGGACGGGACGGGCCGGACGGCCGAGCGGGCCCTGAGCGCGGCCCTGGTGCAGTTCCCGGGCGCGCAGGTCGGGATCGTTGTCCGCCCGAACGTCCGCACGGGGGCGATGGCCAGGAAGGTCGTCCGCGAGGCGGCCGA
>CAZFBC010000324.1:0-2388 GCA_964517245.1 uncultured Eubacteriales bacterium
TCCTTCGACTTCGAGCTCGAGGCGGACGCGGACGAGGCCGGCCGCCGGGTCGTGGCGCCAGTCCGCCGCCGCGACCTCTTCGAGAAGAGGCTGGGCCGGCGAGGCGTTGACGCGCCGCCGCAGCACGCCGGCCGTCGCGTCCAGGAAATAGGCGACGCGCTCGAGGAGCGAGAGCGTCGCCGAGACGGGGGAATAGCCGGCGGCGAGCGGCTCGCGCAGGACGACCGCCCCGGGCTCGACCGCCGCGACGGTCCGGACCTCGCCCGCGAGGCCGTCGCTGAGCGCGATGTCCTGCCCGGCGGCGATGTCCGCGGTCGAGCCGAGGAAGATCCGGGCGTCCCCGGCCCGCGCCTCCGCCGCGAGGGCCAGGGGCCTTTCGAGCGAAGCGGTCCGGAGCGTCTCCGCGTCGGCCGCGACCGGCTCGACGAGCCCGAGCGCCGTCTCGGCGGCCAGGCCGCAGCCGGCGTGGAGCAGGTCGATCCTCATCCGGTCGACGGCCGCGAGGGCCCCGTGGGCCGCTTCCTCCCTCGACTTGACCCGGAGGAAGACCCGCTGGGACAGGCCGAAGAACTCCAGCCCGGCCGCGACGACGAACAGGGACAGGGCCATCCCGACGAGGCATTCGAGGAGGGTGAAGCCGGGCTTTCTCACGGCCCGAACCCCAGGTCCCTCAGGATGAAGAGGACCGCGGCCGTGTCCGGGCCCGGCCGCGACGCCGCCCGGACCCGGAGCGACACCCGCTTGACGCCGTCCGCGTCGTCGGCGATCTCCCAGGCCTCGTCGACGAGACAGCCGCCGGGCTCGACGCGGACCGCCGCCGCGTACGTGCCGGGCGCGAGGGCCGGGTCCGCGAAGGGCAGGGACTTCAGCGACTCGAGCCGGTCGGAGACGGCGTGCGCGAGCGCGGCCGCGACGTCGCCGCGGCGCTGGGCCGCGAGCGCCCAAGTCAGCGTCCCGGCCGCGCCGGCGAGCAGGACGAGGGCCACGGCCGTCGCCGCGAGGACCTCGACGAGGCTCCATCCGGAACGCTTCGCGACCTTCATCTCGGTTCTCCTTCGGCCCTGTCCAAAGCGGGCGGCGTGCCAGCGCGGCGGGAAAATTCTTCGGGGGGAGGCGCGGCGCGGGCCGCCGCCGGGCGTCAACGGCGCCGGCTAATCCGCTGAAAAATAAGGCGGTTCTCGTCAACAGGCGGCGACGCCGGAAAGAGCGGAATTTTTTTTATAGAGAACCCTTGACAAGCCCCGGGGGAATCCCTATCATAGGTGAGCCTTTGAGGCTATCATTCTGACAACCGTCACTGGTTGAAATAATCGTCAGAGTTCGATAGATGATCGAGGTTTCTCTCTCGGGTTAGAGAGAATTGGGTTCTTTGAAACAAAAAGCGGAGCGACCAGTCGTTGATCTTTTTTGCCAAATCAAACTCGCTAGGAACTCGCAAGAGTTCTTATAATTGAAGAGTTTGATCCTGGCTCAGAGCGAACGCTGGCGGCGTGCTTAACACATGCAAGTCGAACGGATCCGGGGGGCAACCCTCGGATTAGTGGCGAACGGGTGAGTAACACGTGGGTAATCTTCCCCCGAGTGAGGAATAAGCTTGCGAAAGCGGGTCTAATACCGCATGACGCCCCGGGACACAAGTCTTCGGGGCCAAAGCCGTAAGGCGCTTGGGGATGAGCCTGCGTCCTATTAGCTAGTTGGTAGGGTAATGGCCTACCAAGGCTTTGATGGGTAGCCGGCCTGAGAGGGTGAACGGCCACACTGGAACTGAGACACGGTCCAGACTCCTACGGGAGGCAGCAGTGAGGAATTTTGCGCAATGGGCGAAAGCCTGACGCAGCGACGCCGCGTGGAGGAAGACGGCCTTCGGGTTGTAAACTCCTGTCAGAGGTGAAGAATGCCCGCAAGGGTTTGACGGTAACCTCAGAGGAAGCCCCGGCTAACTACGTGCCAGCAGCCGCGGTAATACGTAGGGGGCAAGCGTTGCTCGGAATTACTGGGCGTAAAGGGAGTGCAGGCGGCCGGTTAAGTCGAAGATGAAATCCCGAAGCTCAACTTCGGAACTGTCTTCGATACTGATCGGCTTGAGGCTGGCTGAGGAGAGCGGAATTCCCGGTGGAGCGGTGAAATGCGTAGATATCGGGAGGAACACCAGAGGCGAAGGCGGCTCTCTAAACTAGTCCTGACGCTGAGACTCGAAAGCTAGGGGAGCAAACGGGATTAGATACCCCGGTAGTCCTAGCCGTAAACGATGGACACTAGATGTTCTCGCGTTCAAGCGGGAGTGTCGTAGCTAACGCGTTAAGTGTCCCGCCTGGGGAGTACGGTCGCAAGGCTGAAACTCAAAGGAATTGACGGGGGCCCGCACAAGCGGTGGAGCATGTGGTTTAA
>CAZFBC010000325.1:0-2388 GCA_964517245.1 uncultured Eubacteriales bacterium
GCCCGGACGGCCCCCCCGTGTCCGAGGCTCTGCGGGCCGACCTCGAAGGGCCCCTGCGGACCTTCCGCGGGAGATGGGACATCCCCGACTTATAAGTGTCCTCAAGCCTGGAAAGCGTCACCTGCAGAGGACGGATCGGCCTGTCCCCTGCCCTTTTATCAGGCAGGGGCTTTGGCATGGTTCTTGCTTTAAAAGAAAGTGGATAGAAAGAGGAGATTAGGAGAAGGGCCATGAAAAGGACACTCGTCATCGCCGCGACGGCGCTTTTGATCCTAGGAGGAGTTTGGGCGCAGCAGGCTCCGGCCCCCGCCCCGGCCGCCCAGGACGCCGAGCAGGCCGCGGAAGCGCGATACACGAGCGAATCCGTCGCCCGCCTCAGCTTTGTCAGCGGCAAGGCGTTCGTCCAGCGGGCCTCCGACCTCGGCTTCGAGGAAGGGGCGCTCAACATGCCCGTCAGCGAGGGCGACCGGATCGGCACGTCCGACGGCCGGGTCGAGGTCCACTTCGGCAAGGCCAACTACCTCCGGCTCGACAACGACACCAAGATCGACCTCATGAACCTGCCGAAGAAGGACGACGACGTCGCCCGCATCCGCGTCTGGTCGGGCGACATCTATCTCGTCGTCGGCACGCTGAAAAGGGAGAAGTCGATCGAGGTCCACACGGCCGACTCCTCGTTCTACGTCCTCGACCGGGGCGTCTACCGGATCGGGGTCCGGGAGAACAGGGACACGGCGATCGAGGTCCACAAGGGCCTCATCGAGGCCGCCGGCGAGGAGGGCTCGACCCTGCTCAAGGGCTCCCAGCGGCTCGTCGTCTCCGAGGGCCGCTTCACCTCGAAGCCGTCCTCCTTCATCGCCGTGGCCAACGACGCGTTCGACAAGTTCAACGAGGCCCGCGGCACCGACGTCGGCCGGGAATACGCCGGCGGCAACCTGCCCGAGGAGCTCTCCGACTACGAGGGCGACCTCGATGAGAACGGCGAGTGGACCTACGTCGCCCCCTACGGCAACGTCTGGGTGCCGAACGCCGTCGACGACGGCTGGCGCCCCTACTACGACGGCCGCTGGGTCTGGCTGCCCCTGTCGGGCTGGACCTGGTGGCCCTACGAGCCCTGGGGCTGGCCGACCTTCCATTACGGCTACTGGCAGTGGGGCTTCGACCTCGGCTGGTATTGGATCCCCTGGAACGTCTGGGGCCCGGCCTGGGTCAGCTGGTGGTGGGACAGCTATTACTTCGCCTGGGCGCCGATCAGCTACTGGGGCTACCCCGGCATCCTGCTGGGCGGGGTCTACTATTCCGACTACTACGGGCCTTACTACCCTGTCGACTCGCAGTCGCTGACGGTCGTCCGCCGCGACAGCCTCAAGGACCCGCACATCGCCGCCAGCGCGCTCAGCCGGGACTCGGTCAAGTCCCTGGACAAGATGAGCCTGAGCAACCGGAGACCCGACGTCCGGCCCGACGGGACGAAGGTCTCCGTCCAGCCGATCGACGGCGGCAAGGTCCTCCTCCGGAAGGACGACCGGGGTTCCGGGCTCGTGAATGACAGGAGCGGCGCCCGCTCGATCAGCCGGCCCGCCGAGGGGGGCCAGGGCGGAAGCTCCGCCCGGGACTCCGCCCGGACGGCCGAGAGCCCACGGGCGGTCCGCCGGCCCGACGATCCCGGAAAGTCCGACCGGGGGAACGAGCGGCCGGCCCAACCCAGATCGCAGGGCGACAGGACCTCCGACAAGGCCCGCGCCCCGGACAAGGGCCAGAGCGCCCCGCCCGTGAAGAAGGGCGGGCCCGGCGGGAACGACGCCCTCGAGATGAGCGTCTACAAGAGCGACCCCTCGATCTCCGGGGCGGCGGCCGCGTCCCAGCCCCGCGGCCTGAGCGCACCCCGCGTCTATCCGTCCTCCTCCAGCGTCACCCGGCCCTCGAGCTACGGCGGCAGCGGCCGGGGCCGGTCCCGGTCCTACGTCAGCCCCTACTCCGGCACGTCGTCGCGCGGCTCGTCGTCGTCGGTTTCGAGGCCGTCGTCGGGCCGCACGAGCGGCTCGTCGCGCAGCACGGGCGGCAGCCGGATGGGATCTTCGCCGTCCCGGAGCTCGGGCGGCGCGTCGCGGAGCCCGTCGTCTTCCAGGGGCTCGTCCTCGGGCTCTTCGTCCCGGGGTTCATCTTCGGGCTCCCGGGGCTCCTCGTCGTCTTCAGGCTCCCGCGGCTCATCGGGCGGCGGGGCCCACAAAAAGTAGCAACCCCTTTCCATCGGGGGGGCGCCTCTCGATTCGGCCGGTTGGAGAGGGGCGCCCCCTCTTTTTTTCGTCAGTGGTCGTCTTCGGCCTTCTCGATCGCGTAATAATCGAGCACCCGCAGGTGGTCGGCCAGGGTGCAGAACCGGGCCGG
>CAZFBC010000326.1:0-2347 GCA_964517245.1 uncultured Eubacteriales bacterium
TCCTGGCACTGCCAGAGCCGCTCGACCTTCATCGTCTTGAGGTTCATCCGGTCGAGGAAGGGGTGGTCCCCCTTGGGCGAGGAGCCCGCGCCGGAGAGATAGATCCAGTCCCTGTCCTGGAGGACGACCCGCTCGCCGGTCGCGAGCGTCGTCGTCACCGGCCGGCCGGGATCGTTGTAGCGGTCCCGGGCGCTCAAGTCCCAGATCTTGACCGGCTTGGCGGCCGGGTCGGCGAGGTCGACGAGGAACGTCGTCCGCCAGGTCCGCTTCCACTCGAACTGCGTGGCCAGGACCTTGCCGGGCCTGGCGAAATAGGAGAGGCCGGAGGCGCGCTCCGCGAGCTTGAGGATCTCCTTCGGCTCGGCGTCGAAGGGGGCGTCGAGGGCCACGTAGCGGTCGCGGAAGGCGGCTTCCTTTTTGGGATCGCCCCCGTCGAGGGCCTCGGTCCAAACGAGCGTCGCCGGCCGGTGGGTCATCCAGTCGACGTCGCGCGGGCCTGTCGGCACGCCGTTGATGGGCACGTTCTCCTGCGTGGGCAGGTCGGCGACGACCTTGAGCGGGGCGCCATTCATGTCCCAGACCTCGATCGAACGGGCGAAGCCGTAGACGGGCAGGGCGAAGGAGTAGGGCCGCTTGACGCGCTCGACGAGCAGGCAGGTCATGTCGGGCGAGGCCGAGACGGCGTCGAAGACGCCGGGCTCGCCGATCTTCCGGAGGCTTCCCGCGGCGACGTCGACGAGGACCGTCTGCGAGGTCGCGTAGTAGTCGAAGAGGACCTCGTCGAAGGCGCTCTTGAGGAGGTCCTGGTAGGTGGCGACCTTGGATTCTCGGCCGTCCGAGACCTGGATCTCCGGCCCGACCGGGACGCGCGGCGCGACGGGGGCGGGGCCGCGCCCCTCGGGGACGACCGGCGCGATGAGCCGGCGGCCGTCCGGCAGCCAGCGCACGCCGCCGAGGACGGCGTTGACGACGGGCGGCGTCAGGGCTTTGGCACCTCCCGACTTGACGTCCACGGCCCACAGCTCGATGCCGCCCTCGACGTAGCGCAGCAGGGCGACGGTCCTGCCGTCGGGCGACCAGGAGGGATAAGTGAACCTGACACCGTCCGGCAGGGCGGCCCGGCGGACCGCGCCGGTCGCCAGGTCCTTGAAGGAGAGGCCGGTCGAAAAGCTCAGGACCTGCCGGCTGTTGTAGGCGGGAGTGATGCGCATCCCGGCGATCCTGAGGAGGGGCTCCGCGAGATAGGCGACGGACGGCATCGACTCGCGCTCGATGAGCGCCATCGTCGCGCCGTCGGGGCTCATGGAGACCATGGGCGTCGGCGGGGCGTCGACGATGTCGACGACCTCCTGAGGCGGGAGCTTGTAGGGCTCCTGGCCGCCGAGGCCGGCGACGGCCGCCGTCAGGATCAGGACCGAGGCGAGAGCGAGGACCGCTCCGCCGGCGAAGGTCGAACGCGTGGCTTTGGTCATGACGTACCTCCCGGGACTGGAGTCGTTCATCGTGCCGAAGGGAGATTGTATACCGGCCGGCGGGCGGCTTTCAATGCGCGCCTGTTTTTTTCGAGGGCGTTCTTCCATTATAATGCCCCTGCCGCGGACCGGAACGCCTCCATGAGCGAACGACAGCCGAACGACGTCTTTCTCTCCGTCGTCGTCCCGACCTACGGCGCGGAGGCGCGTATCGCCGCGACGCTGGAGGAGGTCGCGGCCTACCTCGCCGCCAAGCCCTTCGCCGCGGAGATCGTCGTCGTCGACGACGGCAGCCCCGACGGGACGGCGGAGGCCGCCCGGGCCGCGCTGGCCGGCCGCGTCCCGTCGAAGGTCCTCGCCCGCGGCCGCAACCTGGGCAAGGGCGCCTCGGTCAGGGAGGGCGTCCTGGCGGCTTCCGGCGAGGTCGTCCTCTTCTCCGACGACGACCTCTCGACGCCCATCGGGGAGTGCGACCGGCTCCTGGCCGCGATCGCGGCGGGGGCCGACGCGGCCGTCGGCTCGCGGGCCCTGGCCGCCTCCGAGATCCTCGTCCGCCAGCCCCGGCCGCGCGAGTGGATGGGCAAGGCCTTCAACCTGCTCGTCCGTCTTCTCGTCCTCCGGGGCTACCCCGATACGCAGTGCGGCTTCAAGGCCTTCAAGCGGGAGACCGCGCGGGAGGTCTTCTCCCGCCTCCGGGCCGCCGGGTTCGCCTTCGACGTCGAGGTCCTGGTTCTCTGTCGCGACCTGGGCTTCCGCGTCGCCCAGGTCCCGGTCTCCTGGAAGGACGCCCGGCCGAGCCGCTTGAGGCTGTTCGGGGGCTCCTGGGGGATGCTGAGAGAGCTTCTGCAGATCCGGCGCCGCGCCCGGGCCCGCCG
>CAZFBC010000327.1:0-2344 GCA_964517245.1 uncultured Eubacteriales bacterium
GCCGATCATCTCCGTCATCTCGCCCGCGGACACGCCGGCCGCGTAGAACCCGCCGACGATCGCGCCCATGGACGTCCCGGCGACGACGTCGGGGACGAGCCCGCTCCTCTCGAGGACGCGGAGCACGCCCACGTGGGCGAGGCCCCGGGCGCCCCCGCCCATGAGGACGAGGGCCCAGGTCTTCTTGGCGTTCATGGGGGTGCCCCAAGGATAGCACCGGGCCCGGGGCCCGTCAACGCCGGCCGGCGGGGGGGGTGGGAAATCACCGTCCGAATCACCCCCCGGGGTGATTGCGCCCGGCCGGGCCAGGCCCGACAATCGGAGCCGGTGAGCGAACGGCCGCATTGAAGGAGCCGGACATGATCGAACGACGCAAGAGAAACCGGTTCGTCGAGAAGAACGACGTCCTCATCCGGACGTCCATCGACAAGTACCAGGGCCCGGGCATCGCCGCCCACACCTACGACCTGTCCACGGGCGGCGCCAGGATCGTCACGGCCAAGAGCTACGCCGTCGGGGCCTTCATCCGGGTCCGGCTCGAGCTGGCCGGCACGGACCAGTACGTCAATCTCGAGGGGGAGGTCAAGTGGATCCGGCCCCGCGAGGACGGGGACCTTCACGAGATCGGCGTCGAGTTCCAGCGCCTGACGTCCCAGGACGTGCTGACCCTCATCCGCCATCTCTACGGCCGCGACGAGGGCGTCCCGTCGACGGTCGCCTGATCACGTCCCGCCGCCGAGATAGAATCCCGCGATCTTGAGGGCCAGCCCCGCGGCGTCGACGTCCGCGCGGTTGGCCAGGACGATCACCGTCAGCCCGTCGTCGGGGAAGCGCTGGATGGCCGTCCGGAAGCCGGCCGTCTCGCCGTAGTGCCACATCCGGGCGCGCCCCTTCCACGGGTCGAGGAACCAGCCGAAGCCGTAAGCGGCCGGCTGGCCGTCCGGCCCGGACGGGCCGGGACCCGGGACGGCGACGGGGGCCAGGGCCGGCCGCATCTCGTCCTCGGTCAGCAGGAGGTTCCGGCGGAGGGCCTCGTCCCAGAGGGACAGGTTGTAGAGCGAGGCGTAGACGCCGCCGTCTCCCAGCGTCGCCGAGGTCGGGCTCTGGTCGGTCAGGCGCCAGCGCCCGTCCGTCTTCGTGTAGCCGAAGGCCCGGTCCGGCACGGCGTTCCGGCCCCGGACGAGGGCCACGGTGCCGGTCATCCTCAGCGGGCCGAAGACGCGCTCGCGGAGGAACTCCCGGAAGGGCCGCCCCGAGACCCTCTCGACGACCAGGCCCAGGACCACATAGCCGGAGTTGCTGTAGCGCCAGGCCGAGCCGGGGGGGAACAGCCCCGCCTTCTGCGCCATGAGGAGGGCCAGCACGCCGGCGTCGTCGATCTGGGCCCTCTCGACCGGGACCGCCGGGTCCGGCGCGGGCATCAGGTCCTCGTAGTCGGGCAGGCCCGAGGTGTGCTGGAGCAGGTGGCGGACCGTGATGCCGCGCCCGTAGTCCGGGAATTCGGGGAAGACGTCGGTCAGGGCGTCCTCGTAGCGGAGCCTGCCGTCTCTCACGAGCAGCATGACGGCCGCCGCGGTGAACTGTTTCGTGACCGAGGCCAGGCGGAAGTTCGTCCGACCGTCGATGGGGCGCATGGCCAGCATGTCGGCGACGCCGCGCGTGCCGATATAGACGACGGCCCCGTCCTTCAGCACCATGACCGCCGCGCCGGGCTCGCGCTCGGACCCGAGGCCCTTGAGGACGGCGTCGGCGAGCCGGGCCGGCCTGACCGGGGCCTGGGCGGGCCGGCCCGCGGCCAGGAGGAGGGGCAGGGCCAGGGCGACGAGGGCCGACATTCTCACGATGGGGCTCATGGGACCTCCCTTGTCGGGGCATGGTAACCCGCGGGGGCGGGGGATTTCAAGGGCGCTCAGTCGAACTTGAAGCCCTTGTCCCGGAAGAGGCGCAGGCAGACGTCGACAACCTCGCGGTCGTAGAGGATGCCCCGCTTCTGCGCGATCTCCTCGAGGGCCAGGATCATGCCCAGGGCCGGCCGGTAGGGGCGGTGGGACGACATGGCCTCGACGACGTCGGCCACGCACAGGATCTTGGCCTCGAGCAGGATGTCCTTGCCGACGAGCCCCCGGGGGTAGCCGGAGCCGTTGACCAGCTCGTGGTGCTGGTAGACGATCTGGGCGATCGGCCAGGGGAAGTCGATCTTGCTGAGGATGGTGTAGCCGGCCTGGGCGTGCATCCGGATCATGGCGTACTCGAGGTCGGTCAGCTTGGTCGGCTTGCTCAGGATCTCGGCCGGGACGTAGAGCTTGCCGAGGTCGTGGATGATGCCCGCGATCTCGATGGCCTC
>CAZFBC010000328.1:0-2341 GCA_964517245.1 uncultured Eubacteriales bacterium
CCTCCCGCTACTGTTGTAGGCCTTGCGCGGCCCGCTGTCAAATGGCCGGCGGCCGATTGACTCCCCCCGGCAGACAGGCCATAATGGAGGCGCATCTCGCCCCAAGGAGCGCCCCATGGACCGGACCCTGGCCATCATCAAGCCCGACGCCACGAAGAAGCGGATCGTCGGCAAGATCATCTCGCGCATCGAGGAGGAGGGCTTCGCCATCGCCCGGATGAAGCTCGTCCACCTGACCAAGGACGAGGCCAAGGGGTTCTACATCGTCCACAAGGAGCGGGGCTTCTACGACAGCCTGTGCGAGTTCATGTCGTCCGGCCCGGCCGTGGTCATGGTCCTCGAGGCGGAGAACGCCGTCAAGCTCTGGCGCGAGGCCATGGGCGCCACCGACCCGGCCCTGGCCAAGCCCGGCACCATCCGCCACGCCCACGGCTTCTCCATCGAGCGCAACGCCGTCCACGGCTCGGACGCCCGCGAGACGGCCGACTGGGAGATCGCCTACTTCTTCAAGAAATAGCCTGCGAGCCAGGCCGAGGGAGGTCGTCATGCCCAAGCCCCGCCGTCTCGCTCCCGTCCTCGCCTTCGTCCTCGCCCTCTGCTGCGCTCTCGCGCCGGGCGCCCCCGCCGCCGCGCCCGCGCCCGCCGGCCAGGACGGTCAGGACGAGCGCCTCGCCCGCGTCCTCGAGAAGGCCAAGGCCTACTGCCGGCGCCTCGAGCGGGCGGCCCTCGACTTCATCTGCACGGAGAGGATCGAGGAGATCACCTTCAAGCTCCCGGAATTCCGCGTCGACGAGACCGGCCAGCGGCTCGGCTTCGTCGACGTCGAGCTGGTCCCCCGGCGGACCAGGACCAACACGCTGGTCTACGATTACCAGTTCGTGCGCAAGGGCGACCTGAAGAAGGAGCGGCGCATCCTCATCGAGGAGAACGGCCGGAAGAGGAACGAGGACGACGCCGAGCTCGCCGCGCAGTCCATCCGCGTGGAGAACGCCCTGTTCGGGCCGATCGGGCTGCTCGGGGCCGAGTGGCAGGTCCGCCACGACTACCGCATCGTCGGCGAGGAATCGCCCGACGGCGGGACGGTCCTCGTCGTCGAGGCCGTCCCGAAGCCGTCGCTGACCCAGCCGCACTGCTTCGGCCGGGTCTGGGTCCGGGAGGACGACGGCAGCGTCGTCAAGATCGCCTGGGACCAGGCCTCGGTCGGCAACTTCGCCCAGGTCGAGGCGGAGGCGCTGCGGCTGGGGGCCGAGCCCGTCCTGACCTCCGTCACGGAGTACGGCGTCGACAAGAACGGCCTCCGGTTCCCGAGCCGCGACGCGACCGAGGAGGCCTACCGGATCGGGAACGGGAAGCCGGCCGTCAGGTCTTCGACCACCATCGTCTACACGGACTACAAGTTCTTCACCGTGGCGACCGAGATCGCCTTCTGAGGAGGCCGTCATGCGCAAGCACCGTCTTCTGGCGCCCGTCGCGGCCCTGGCCGTCGCCCTGGGGATGGCCGGCGCCTTCCCGACGCCCGCCGCGGCCGGCCAGGAGGCCGCCGCCGACGCCCGGCTGGCCGGCCTCCTGGAGAAAGCGGCGGAGTACTGCCGCAAGCTCGAGGGCGCGACCCTCGAGTTCAGCTGCCTCGAGAAGGTCGAGGAAAGGACCTTCAAGCCGCCGGGGCTCAAGCCCGACACGGCCGTCAACATGTCCGGGTCGGCGGGCGGGCGGATGTCCTACGCCTACCAGTCGGCCGACCCCGGCTTCACGAACGAGACGACCTACGAATACCGGTTCGTCCGCCGGGACGGCGCGGCGTCCGAGAAGCGCGTCCTCGTCGACGACAACGGCATCGAGAAGCGCGAGGAGGACGCCCGGCCGGACGTGCTCACCCTCCGGCCCGAGAGCGCCCTCTTCGGCCCGGTCGGGCTTCTCGGCGAGGCGCGCCAGCCCCACCACGACTACCGGATCGTCGACCAGGAGCGCCGCAAGGGGAAGACCTACGTCGTCGTCGAGGCCGTCCCGAAGCCGTCGCTCGGGGGCCCGCCCCGCAGCGCCCGCGTCTGGTTCCAGGAGGACGACGCGAGCGTCGTCAGGATCGCCTGGTACCGGAAGACGCCCGAGGGCCTCGGCCGGGTCGAGGCCCTGGTCGCCGAGCTCGACGTCGAGCCCGACCTGGTCACGACGACCGAATACGACGTCGTCCGCAACGGCCTCCGCTTCCCGGGCAAGGACACGACCGAGGAGGCCTACCTGCCGAAGAAGGGGAAGCGGTTCGTCAAGTCGCGGGCGACGACCGTCTACAAGGATTACGCGTTCTCGACCGTGGAGGCCGGGCCCGGGCGCTGAGGGTCAGCGC
>CAZFBC010000329.1:0-2336 GCA_964517245.1 uncultured Eubacteriales bacterium
GACCCCTGGTGGGCCGTCGGCCAGGCCATCCTGGCCGAATTCACCCGCCAGGACGGCGCCCCCGACGCCCTCGTCCGGGCCCGCCGCATCGCCCTCGAAGGCGTCGAGCGCTTCCCCGACTCCCCCGGCGGCCGCCGCTGCCGGAGCCTCGTCGCGTCCATCGAGGCGCCCGAGTACTCGCTCGAGGTCATGCGCGCCGACGCCCCCGGCCGCCGCTCGGTCCGCCTCACCCACCGCAACCTCGGCCGCGTCTTCCTGCGCGCCCACGCCCTCGATCCCGAGCGGACCATCGCCTCGGCCAAGGGCTACCGCCTCGTCGATGGCAACGAGGCCCTAAAGACCGCCCGCGACGGCCAGCCCGCCGCCGCCTGGACGGTCGATCTTCCCGCCACGCCCGACTACCAGGACCACCACACCTACGCCGAGCTGCCCGCGGACCTCGCGCCCGGCTGGTACCTCGTCTCGGCCTCGGGCCGCGCCGACTTCGCCGAGGCCGGCAACAAGACCGTCGGGGCGACGGTCATCGTCGGCGACCTGGTCCTCCTCAAGCGCCGGACCGAGGGCGGCGGCGTCGAGGCCCTGGCCCTCTCCGGAGCGACGGGACGGCCCGTCCCCGGCGCGACGGTCGACCTCTACGCCTTCGACTGGAAGAAAGGCCACGCCAAGATCGACTCCGCGACGACCGACGCCCAGGGCCGGGCCGCGTTCGGCCCGCGCCGAAGCCCGGAGAGCTGCTTCCTCCTGGCCCGGAAGGACCGCGACGTCGTCGTCGACACCGACAGCATCTTCCTCGAAAAGGAGAGCCAGCACGCGGAGACCCGGGCCGCCCTGATCTACACCGACCGGTCCGTCTACCGCCCCGGCCAGAGGATCCTCTGGAAGGTCCTGGCCTACCGCGGCCGGGCCGAGACCGGCCGGCTCGCTCCCGAGACGGGCGCCGCCGTCGCCGTGTGGCTCGCCGACATCAACGGCGAGCGCGTGGCCGAGGCCTCCGTCACGACCAACGCCTTCGGCACGGCCAGCGGCGAGTTCACCGTCCCGGCGGCCGGCCGGCCCCTGGGCGGCTGGAGCCTGCAGTCCTCGCCGAGCGGGTCCGCGTCCGTCCGGGTCGAGGAGTACAAGCGCCCGACCTTCGAGGTCTCGGTCGAGGACCCCGTCAAGCCCCTGCGCCTCAACAGGCCCGCCTCGCTCCGGGGCGAGGCCCGCTACTACTTCGGCCTCCCGGTCGCGGGCGGCCAGGCCGTCTGGCAGGTCAAGCGCGAGCCGGTCTACCCGTCCTGGTGGTGGTGGTTCGACGCGCCCTCCGGGCGCAGCCAGACCGTGGCCGGCGGCCGGTCGAAGATCGACGCCGACGGCAAATTCGACGTCGCCTTCACGCCCCGCGCCGAGGAGACGAAGGACGCTCCGGGCCTGTCCTACCGCTACACGCTCTCCGTCGACGTCACCGACGAGGGCGGCGAGACGCGCTCGGCGACGCGCTCCTTCCGGCTGGGCTTCGTCAGCGTCGAGGCCCGCGTCGAGCCGGCGAGCGCCTTCGTCCGCGCGGGCGCCCGGCCGGGAACCGAGCCAGCCTTCACCGCCGTGCGCACCGACCTCGACGGCCGGCCCAAGGCCGGCCAGGGCGCGTGGCGCGTCGTCCGGCTGGTCCAGCCAGAAACGACCCTCCTGCCGGCCGACCAGCCCCTACCCGTCCGGCCCGGCGAAGAGAAGCCGATGTTCCCGCCGACGCCGGGCGACCTGCTGCGGCCGCGCTGGGACTCCGTCCCGCCCGAGACCGTCCTTCGCCTGTGGAAGGACGGCGCGGAGGCCGCGCGCGGCAAGGCCGCCCACGACGCCGCGGGCCGGGCCGCGATCGGCCTCCCGGCGCTCGAGGCCGGGGCCTACCGCCTGCTCTACGAGACGAAGGACGACTTCGGCGCCGTCTGCCGCGCCAGCCACGAGTTCCTGGTCGTCGGCGGGACGAAGCCCGCGTTCAAGCTGCCGCTCGTCCTGCGCGCCGAGAGCGCGGTCGTTTCGGCCGGCGGGACGGCGCGGTTCCTCGTCGCCGGCGGCTGGAGCGACCAGCCGCTCCTCCTCGAGACGTTCCGCGGCGGCGCGCTCCTGGAGCGCCGCTGGCTCGAGGCCGGCAAGGACGGCGGCGTCGTCGAGGTCCCGGTCACGGCGGACCTCCGGGGCGGCTTCGGCGCCCGGGTCACCGCCGTCCGCGACCACCAGGTCATGAGCGAGGAGGCCTCGGTCCTCGTCCCCTGGGACGACAAGGAGCTGGGCCTCGCCTTCGCCACGTTCCGCGACAAGCTCGTGCCGGGCGGGCGCGAGACCTGGCGCGTCACGGTCAA
>CAZFBC010000330.1:0-2288 GCA_964517245.1 uncultured Eubacteriales bacterium
GGGCCGAGGTCGGCTCGTCGCCGAGGATGATCTCCGGCTCGACGGCCAGGCCCCGGGCCAGGCACAGCCGCTGCTGCTGCCCGACCGAGAGCAGCGAGGCCGGCTCGCGGAGCCTGTCCTTCACCTCGTCCCAAAGGCCGGCCACCTTGAGGTAGTGCTCGACCAGGCGGTCGAGGTCCCGCTTCGACCGGAGGCCGTGGATCCGCGGGCCGTAGGCGACGTTGTCGTGGATCGACATGGGCAGGACCTGGGGCCGCTGCGAGAGCAGTCCCATCTTCTTCCGGATCCGGGTGACCTCGGCCCGGGGGGCGTAGATGTTCTCGCCGTCGAGGAGGACCTCGCCGCTGACCCGCGCGCCGTCGTCCGCGTCCAGGAGGCGGTTGAGCGACTTGAGGAGGGTCGTCTTGCCGCAGCCCGAGGGCCCGATGATGACCGTGATCTTCTTCGCCGGGATGTCCAAGTTGACGTTCCTGAGGACCCGGAGGTCGCGGTAGTGGACGCTCAGGTCCCGGATGCTGATGGGTGTCGCGCCGCGCGCGGGGCGGGACCCGGCTTCACTTGACGACATGGCGGGTGGCCTTTCGGCTCATCGCCCGGCCGGCCAGGCTGATGAGGAGGATGATCAGGGTCAGGACCGCCGCCGAGGCGTAGGCCCTCTGCTGGACCTCGGGGAACGGCGTCCCCAGCTGGAAGAAGATGGCCAGCGGCAGGGTCGCCGCCGGGTCGGTCAGGGAGGCCGGGACGCGGTCCGTGAACCCGGCCGTGAACAGGACCGAGGCGGCGTCGCCGATGCCCCGGCCGAAGGCCAGGAGGACGCCCGTCAGGATGCCCGGCGCCGACTGCCGGACCATGACCTTCAGGGCCGTCTCGAACCGGGTCGCGCCGAGCGAGGCCGAGGCGTCCTTGAGCTCGCGGGGAACGAGGCGCATGACCTCGTCGATGGCCCGGCACATGATCGGGAACTCGAGCAGGGCGACCGTCAGGATGCCGGCGAGGAGCGAGGCCCGCAGGCCCAGGGCCAGCATGACGACGAAGCCGAAGGCGCCGTAGACGATGGACGGAACGCCCCAGAGGACGTCGAGGAAGAAGCGGGTCCACTCCGCCGTCTTGGAAGCCCGGCCCTTGTAGAGGTTGATGTAGAGCGCGAGGGGCAGGCTCAGGAGGAAGGCCAGCAGGGTCGCCCCGACGGCCAGCTCCAGGGAGCCGACGATGGCGTTGAGGATGCCGCCCTCCTTGCCCAGGTAGAAGCCGCCCTTCGGCGTCCGGGTCAGCATGGACAGGCTCAGGGCCGGGAGGGATTTCCAGAGGATCGTCGCCAGGATGAGGAGGAGCGACAGGAGCACGACAACGGCCGAGGCGGCGGCCAGGCCGCGGAAGAAGGCGTCGGCCCGCTTGCGCCGCCCCAGGCGGCGGTCGGCCGGCCCGCTCACCGGGACCTCCGCTCGACGCGGGCGAGGAAGCGCCGGGCGACGATATTGAAGAACAGGACGATGAGCATGAGGACCAGGGCGGCCGTCATCAGCGCCGCGTCGTAGCGGGGGACGGACATCATCTCGCCGTAGTTGTTGGCGATGAGGGCCGGGAGCGGATAGCCGGGGTCGAAGAGCGACCGGGGCACGGCCGGGACGTTGCCGACGACCATGAGCACGGCCATGGTCTCGCCGAAGGCCCGGGAGAAGCCGAGGACGGACGCGGCCAGGAGGCCCTGGGCCCCCTTCCTCAGGACGACGTGCCGCGTCGTCTCCCACTTCGTCGCGCCGAGCGAGAGCGAGGCGTCGCGGAGGGACCGGGGCACGGACGAGAAGACCTCGAGGGTCACGTGGATGATCGTCGGTAAGGTCATGACGGCCAGAACGATGCCGCCGGCGAGGACGCTGTAGCCCGATGAATAGACCCCGGCGAGGGGGGCGAGGACGTTGCCGACGAAGGGCACGACCAGGAGGACGCCCCAGACTCCGTAGACGACCGAGGGAAGGCCGGCCAGGAGGTCGACGACCGGCTTGGACCCCTCGCGGACCCAGCGGGGAGCGTATTCCGAGAGATAGACGGCCGCGAGGATCGACACGGGCACGGCCAGGACGAGGGCCGTCACCGTCACCCCGGCCGTCCCGGCGATGAAGGCGAGCAGCCCGAACCGGCCCTTGAGCGGGGCCCAGTTCGAAGAGAACAGGAGGCGCGCGAGCGGCTCGACGGCGACGACGGCCCGGGAGCGGAGGAAGAGCCCGACGACGATGAGGAGGACGAGGAGGCCGGGCAGGGCGGCGACGAGGCCCATCGCCCGGCGGTCC
>CAZFBC010000331.1:0-2273 GCA_964517245.1 uncultured Eubacteriales bacterium
GCGCGCTTCTCCGACGACGACTGAGCGACGGAAGGGCGGAAGGCGCGGAGGGCGGCTGAGGGCATGGACGCGGGCGGGGGGGCGCGGCGGTCGCCGGGCCTGGTCGCCCTGGTCCTGCTCGTCTTCTTCGTCATCTCGCTGCTGACCAACATCGTCGGGCCGCTCGTGCCCGACATCATCCGGAGCTTCGATCTCAGCCTGACGCTCGTCGCCCTGCTCCCCTTCGCCTTCTTCGTCGCCTACGGCGTCGCGTCCATCCCGGCCGGGATGCTCCTCGAGCGGACGCGGGAGAAGCCGGTCATGGTCGGGGCCTTCGGGCTGGCCCTGGGAGGGGCGCTGCTGTTCGCGGCCCTGCCCCGCTACCCGACGGCCATCGTCTCGCTCTTCCTCATCGGCGCCGGCATGGCCGCCCTCCAAGTGGCCGTCAACCCCCTATTGCGCGTCGCCGGGGGGGAGGAACACTACGCCTTCAACTCCGTCCTGGCCCAGCTCGTCTTCGGCGGGGCCTCGTTCCTGAGCCCCTTCGTCTACATGTACTTCGTCGGGAACATGGGGCAGGCCGGCGGCGACGGGAAGCCGCTCGTCGGCCTGATGTCGAAGCTCGTCCCGCCGTCCCTCCCCTGGGTTTCCGTCTACTGGGTCTTCGCCGGCGTCGTCGCGGTCATGATCGCCGTTCTGGCCGTCGTCCGCTTCCCCGCCGTCGTCCGGAAAGCGGAGGAGCGGGCCGGCGCCTGGGCCGTCCACAAAACTCTCTTCGGGAACCGGACCGTCCGGCTCTATTTCCTGGGCATCTTCGCCTACGTCGGGACGGAGCAGGGGGTGGCCAACTGGATCTCGCAGTTCCTCCTGGCCTACCACGAGTACGATCCGCGGACGGTCGGAGCGGGCCGGGTGTCGCTCTTCTGGGGCCTCATGACGGTCGGCGGCCTTCTCGGGCTGGTCCTGCTCAAGCTCGCGGACAGCCGCAAGGTCCTGGTCGGGTTCACGGCGGCCGCCCTCGTCTTCCTGACGCTGGCCCTGTTCGGGCCGGGGGCGCTGGCCCTGGTCATGTTCCCGCTCGTGGGCTTCGCGGCGGCGGTCATGTGGCCGGTCATCTTCTCCCTGGCCCTGAACTCCGTCTCGAGACACCACGGGTCGTTCTCCGGCATCCTGTGCACGGGCATCGTCGGCGGGGCGGTCGTGCCGCTGCTCATCGGCCGGCTGGGCGACGCGTTCGGACTGAGGCAGGGGATGCTCCTCCTCTACCCGGCGCTCGCCTACGTCCTGTCGATCGGCTTTTGGGCCCGGCCGCTCATCGCCAACGAAACGATCGCCGTGAAGAAGAAGAATAAGGAGGCGGCGTGAGCGAACCGGCCGTCATCGGCGTCGACCTCGGCGGGACGAACGTCCGGGCCGGCCTGGTCGCGGACGGGCGCCTGGTCGAGGTGCGGACCGCGCCGGTGCGGAGCCGCGGTTCGGCCGAGGACGTCCTCGAGGACCTGTTCGGCGCCGTCGACCCTCTCGTGAGGGACGACGTGGCCGGGATCGGCGCCGGGGTGCCGTCGGTCATCGACCTCGAGGCCGGGATCGTCTACGATGTCCAGAACATCCCCGCCTGGAAGAAGGTGCCGCTCCGGGCCCGGCTCGAGCGGCGCTACCGGCTGCCCGTCTCCGTCAACAACGACGCCAACGCCTTCGCCGCCGGGGAGAAGCGCTTCGGGAAGATGCGGCCGTACGCGAGCGGGGTCGGGCTCATCGTCGGGACCGGGCTCGGGGCCGGCGTCGTCGCGGACGGGCGGCTGTACTCGGGGGCCAACTGCGGGGCCGGCGAGTTCGGCATGATCCGCTACCTCGACGGGAGCTTCGAGGCCTACGCCAGCGGGCAGTTCTTCGAGCGCGTCCACGGCGTCTCGGGGCGGGAGCTCGCGGCGAGGGCGGAGCGGGGCGAGGGCCGGGCCCTGGAGATCTTCGCGGAGTTCGGGGGGCACGTCGGCGAGGCCCTCAAGGCGATCTGCTACGCCGTCGACCCGGAGATCGTCGTCCTCGGCGGGTCGGTCAGCAAGTCGTTCCGGTTCTTCGAGGCGGCCATGCGGGAGGCCTTCGCGACCTACGCCTATTCCCTGGCCCGGGAGAGGCTCCGGATCGAGGTCTCGGAGACCGAGCACATCGCCGTCCTGGGAGCGGCCGCCCTCTATCTCGAGGCGGCTTCCGCCCGGGTCCGCGCCGGGGACTGACCCCGGGGGAACGAAATAATCCTTGACAGCGTTTTTGCCGGTGGTTTCTAATGGTCAGTC
>CAZFBC010000332.1:0-1019 GCA_964517245.1 uncultured Eubacteriales bacterium
GAGGTTGTTCCTGAGGGCCCGGACGATGGACTCCTCGAGGGTCAGGGAGAGGTCCTTCTTTTCCTGGCCAAGGGCGACGCCGCCGTAAAGGGCCAGGACGAGAAACGCCGATAAGGTCCGTCTTTTATTCATTTCCGTCCTCCAATGCATCGATATCTTTAGAGAGACACCAAAATGCAAGAATAATGCCAGTTTGCAAGACCATCCTCTTATAAAACGAAGCGGAGGGTTTTTCGTTCAGTCCGGCCACCGGATTTCGAGGGCCGTCATCTTGTTGAACAAGGTCTTGCGGCTGATGCCCAGGATTTGGGCAGCCTGGGTCCTGCTGCCGCCCGCCTGACGGAGCGCCCCGATGATGAGCACCTTTTCGCGCTGTTCAGCGACGCTTTGGACTTCCTCCCGGAGAGTACCCGGCGGCACCGGGCCCTGGGGCCGCCCGCTCTCCGCGGCGGAGGCATGAAGCTTGAGCCGGGCAGGGAGGGCCGTCTCGGTCACCCATTCGCCTTCGGCCATGACCATGGCCTCGTAAACCACGTTTTCAAGTTCGCGGACGTTTCCCGGCCAGCCATAGCCTGCCAGACGGGCCAGGGCGCCGGGAGAGAAGGCGAGGACGTTCTTATCAAGCTCCCGGGCATATTTGCGGACGAAATGTTCGACAAGGAACGGGATGTCCTCCCTTCTCTCGCGGAGCGGCGGCAGCCGGAGGGACAGGACGGCCAGCCGAAAATAGAGGTCCTCCCGGAAGTTGCCGCTCGCAACCTCCGCTTCGATGTCCTTGTTCGTGGCGGCGATGACCCGGACGTCGACCGGAACGGTCTTGGCCCCGCCGACCCGGACGATCTCCCTTTCGCCGAGGGCCCGGAGGAGTTTGACCTGAGCGTCCTGGGAAAGTTCGCCGACCTCGTCGAGGAAGATCGTCCCCGTGTTGGCCATCTCGAACTTGCCCGTCTTGTCTGCCCGCGCGTCCGTGAAGGCGCCCTTGACGTGGCCGAAGAACTCGCTCTCGAACAGCTCGAGCG
>CAZFBC010000332.1:1029-2267 GCA_964517245.1 uncultured Eubacteriales bacterium
AAGCTGCTGCAGGATCAGATCGCGCGGCACGGCCCCGCAGTTGACGACGACGAAGGGACCATCTTTGCGCGGGCTGGCGAAATGGATGGCCCTGGCGACGAGCTCCTTGCCCGTGCCGCTTTCCCCGGTGACGAGGACGGTCCCGTCCACGCGGCTGATCTTCTCCATGAGCTGGAAGACCGAGTTCATCCGCCCCGACGTTCCGACGATGTTCGAAAAGTGGTAGCGGGAGGACAGCTCCGAGCGGAGCGTCTCGACCTGGCGCCTCAGTTCCTGGACCTCGACGGCCCGGCCGAGGCTGAGCAGCAGCTCGTCGTTGTCGACGGGCTTCTCGAGATAGGCGAAGGCGCCGAGCTTGGTGGCCTCGACGGCGTTGCGGATGGTCCCGAAGGCCGTGACGATGATGATCTCGGGCGCGGGCCGAAGGGCGCGCAGGCCGGCCAGGACATCGAGCCCGGCCACGTCCGGGAGGTTCATGTCCAGGAGCACGGCGTCGGGGCCGAACGTGCGGGCCCTCTCGAGGCCCCGGCGCCCGTCCTCGGCCGACTCGACGGCAAAGCCGCGCTCGGTGAGCAAGACGCCGAAGACCTCGCGGATGCTCGTCTCGTCGTCGATGATGAGGACACGGGGCGTCATGGGAAGCTCCTCGGGCCCGCGGGCAGGGAGACCAGGACCGTCGTCCCCTCTCCGGGGCGGCTGCGGACTTCGATCTCGCCGCCGTGGGCCTTGACGATGGTGTAGCAGATCGACAGGCCGAGGCCCGTGCCGCCCTTCTTGGTGGTGAAGAAGGGATCGAAGACCTTTTCGAGGGCCTCCTCGGGGATGCCGGGGCCCGTGTCCTTGACCCGGACGAGCGGCCGGCCGCCCCCGGCCCGGAGGGCCTCGACGGTGAGCGTCCCTCCGGCCTCCATGGCCTGGACGGCGTTGAGGAAGACGTTGAGGAAGACCTGCTTGAGCTGGGACCCGTCGGCCTCGACGACGACGGGCGCGGGCGGGAGCGACTTCCGCAGGTCCACGCCCTTGGCCCGGGCCTGGATGGCGACCAGGGCCGCGCTCTCCTCCAGCAGGGCGACGAGGTCGCAGGGCTCCTTGCGGAGCTCCGTCGGCCGGGAGAACGAGAGCAGGGCGGCCAGGATCTCGTCGATCCTGTCCGTCTCGCGCAGGGCCACCCCGAGGAGCGTCTTCTCGTTCTGCTCCCGGCAGCGCGATTCCAGGTACTGCAGGGAGGACTTGATCGA
>CAZFBC010000333.1:0-2262 GCA_964517245.1 uncultured Eubacteriales bacterium
CGCAACGGGGCCGTCGAGGAGATGACGGCGACGGCCCGGGCCGCCCGGGCCATGGGCTGCTATGTCGTCAACGGCTTCATGGGCTCGCCCATCTGGAAGGCCTGGTACTCCTTCCCCCCGACGACCGAGGAGATGGTCGAGGCCGCCTTCCAGAAGACCAAGGAGCTCTGGACGCCCATCTTCGACGAGTTCGACGAGCAGGGCGTCAAGTTCGGCCTCGAGGTCCACCCGACCGAGATCGCCTTCGACGTCTACACGACCCGCCGCCTGCTCGATACCTTCAACGGCCGCCTGACCCTCGGCCTCAACTTCGACCCGAGCCACCTCGTCTGGCAGGGCGTCGAGCCCCACCTCTTCATCCGCGACTTCGCCGACCGCGTCTACCACGTCCACATGAAGGACGTGGCCGTGACGCTCGACGGGCGGGCCGGCATCCTGGGCTCGTTCCTGCCCTTCGGCGACACGCGCCGCGGCTGGAACTTCCGCTCGCTCGGCCACGGCGACGTCGATTTCGACGCCGTCATCCGCGAGCTCAACGCCGCCGGCTACGACGGCCCGCTCTCGGTCGAGTGGGAGGACAACGCCATGGACCGCGAGTTCGGCGCGAAGGAGGCGCTCGAGTTCGTCCGGGCCATGAACTTCTCGCCGTCCCGGGTGGCCTTCGACAAGGACATGAAGAAGTAGCGGCCGCCCGGCCGCGCCCCCGTCAGCGGTCGCCGCGCCGGGCCGGGTTGACCACCCGGAACGTCCGCTCCAGGCGCCGCCCCTCGTCGTCCATGAGCACCAGGCGGTGCTCGCCCGGCCCGGGATCGACCGCGATCTGATGGAAGACCCGCGTCGAGGCGACGTACCCCCCGTCGAGGTGCCAGTGGACCGTCGCGCCGTCCTCGCGGTGGACGGCCTCGAAGACGGCCTCGCCCGGCCGGCCGTCGAGCCCGACCGGGACGTAGACCGCCGTGCCGGGCTCCGGGTAGACCAGGCTCATCACCCGCGAGCCCCGCTCGCCCGCCTCCGCCCCGGCGCAGTCGGCCCGCAACGGCGGCAGGGGCCGGTACTCGGGGTGGTCGGCGCGGTAATAGAACTCCTGGACGGGCGGCAGGACGAACCACGGCTCGTGGCGCATCCGGTCGACGGGCTCGCAGCGGCTGTCGACCCGGTAGCGGCCGTCGGCGTCGAGGTGGACCGTCCGGTGGAAGGCGCACATCCGGTCGAACCGGCTCTCCGCGGGCACGAGGACCGTCTCGGCCGGGCAGAGCCCGGTCGCCAGGAAACCCGAATCGCGGCAGACCCGGATCTCCCTGAGGCCCGACCGCGGCCGGACGAAGGCGCCGCCGCCGTCGACCGCGCCGAGGATGTCGAACAGGACCGGGGCCGCCGCCGCGAGCCCGGTCAGCCCGGGCTTCCCTTCGCCGTCGGCGTTGCCGGCCCAGACGCCGATGGTGTAGTTCGGCGTGACGCCGACCGCCCAGGCGTCCCTCAGCCCGAAGCTCGTGCCCGTCTTCCAGGCCATCCACTTCGACGAGCCGAAATTCCGCCAGAAGCCCTCCTCGTCCGGCCGGTTGACGGCCGTCAGGGCCTGGAGGGTCAGGTAGGCGGAGGCCGCGCCGAGGTCCCTCATCGGCGACGGCGCCTCGGGCTCGTCCCGCAGCAGCCTCACCTCGCGCCCGCCGCCGGGCGCTCCGGCCGCGAGCTGGGCCAGCTTGGCGTAGAGCGCCGCGATCTCGACGGGCCGGCCCTCGGCCCCGCCGAGGACGAGGGTCAGGCCGTAGTCGTCGGGCGGCCGGTCCAGGGTCGTCAGGCCCCAATCCCTCAACCTATTCCGGAACCGGGGGACGCCGTACTCCCGGAGCTCGCGCACGGCCGGGACGTTGAGCGACCAGGCCAGGGCCGTCCGGGCCGGCACGGCGCCGCGGAACCGGCGGTCGAAGTTCTCGGGCTTGAAGCCCTCGAACCGGACCGGCGTGTCGGGGACGAGCGTCAGCGGCGTCAGGCCGCCCTCCTTGATCATGGCCGCATAGAGGAACGGCTTGAGGACGCTGCCCGTGCTCCGCCGACTCCGGAGGACGTCGACGCTCTGGCCCCGCTCCTCCCGCCTCTCCAGGCCGACGTTGCCGACGTAGGCGACGACGGCCGCCGCGCGGTTGTCGATGACGACGGCCGCCGCGTTCCGGATGTCCCCGCCGAGGAGCCGCTCGCCGTGCCGCTCGACGATGCTCCGCACCGTCCTCTGCAGGTCGGCGGCGACGAAGGACCGGAAGGGCG
>CAZFBC010000334.1:0-2244 GCA_964517245.1 uncultured Eubacteriales bacterium
CTGGCCGACCTCGGCGTCTCCGGCGTCCCCGTCGTCAAGGTCCTCAACAAGATCGACCTCCTGCCCGAGGCGGAGAGGGCCCTGCTCCTCCGCCGCAACGGCGATCCCCGGGCCCGGACGGTGGCCCTGTCGGCCCTGACGGGGGAAGGCGTCCCGGACTTCGTCGCCCGCCTCCGGGAGGTCCTCTTCGGCGGGCACCGGGTCTACCACATCCGCGTCCCCAGGGAGGCCCGCGACGCCGCCGACTCCCTGCCGCGCCGCGCCCTCGTCCTGAAGAGGCGCGAGAGCGAGCGCTTCGTCGAGTTCAAGGTCATGGCGGAGCCGGCGGGGATCGTCAACTTCCTGCCCTACATCGCGCAAGGAGAAGAGCCATGGTGAAGAGGATCGCGGCCGTCACGCTCGCCCTGCTCGGCGCATGGTCCTGCGCCACCGTTCCGACGTCGGAGCCGGCCTACTTCGTCGAGCCCCTGCCGCCGGAGGTCACGACCGTTCTGCGGCTGGACGACCGGATCGCGGCCAAGGACGCCTGGGACGCCCTCGAGGCCGGGCGGCCCGAGGCGGCGAAAAGGCCGCTGCTGAAGATGGACGCCTCCAACCCCGTCCGCGAATCGGGCCTGGCCTATGCCGAGCTCCTCTCCGGCGATCTCGCGGTCGCCCAGGCCCGCTTCCGGGCCTCTCTGGCGGCGCACCCGGAAATGATCCCGTCCCGGATCGGCCTGGCCCAGGTCTACGAAGCGAGGCGGGAGCGGGCCAAGGCGTTCAACGAGTACCGCGAGGTCCTCAAGCTGCGCCCGGACCACCGCTGGGCCGGCCCGCGGTTCGCTTCGCTGCGCGACGAGCTCGTCGAGGGGTCGATGGCCGCGGCCCGGAAGGCCCTGGCCTCGGGCGACCGCGAGGCCGCGAAAAGGGGCTTCCTCGAGGCCCTGTTCTACGTCCCCGACCGGACCGAGGCCCACGTCGAGCTGGCCCGGCTCTACCGGGAGGACAAGGACGCGGCGGCCGCCCTCCTGCACTTCCGCGCGGCCATGGAGGGGCGCATGGAGGACGAGAAGGTCCTCCGGGAATACGCCGACCTGCTGGCCGAGGCCGGCGACCTGGGCCAGAGCCTGGAGATCCTCGAGCGGCTGGCCGCGGCCAAGCCCAAGGACGAGGCCGTGACCAAGCGGGTCGAGGAGCTCAAGTCCAAGCTGGGCGTCTACGAGGTGCCCAGCCAATACGCGGGCATCCCCGAGACGGCGACCGTCACCCGGGAGGACCTGGCCGCCCTGATCGGGGTCAGGTTCGGCGAGCTCCTCGACGCCGGCGGCCGGCGGTCGGAGATCCTGGTCGACATCGCGACGTCGTGGGCCCAGCGGTTCATCGTCCAGGTGGCCTCGCTCGAGATCATGCGCGTCGCCGAGAACCACACCTTCCAGCCCCGCCGCATCATCAACCGGGCCGAGCTGGCCGACGCGGCCGTCCGCCTGATCGGCGCCCTCCAGGCCGGGGGAGCGAAGTTCGTCCCCCTGGTCGAGGCCCGGCGCATCCAGATCGCCGACGTCTCCGAGGACAACCTCTACTACCCGGCCATCGCCCGGGCCGTCGCCTACCAGGTCATGAGCCTGACCCCGGAGCGGAGCTTCGAGCCCGACCGGACGGTCTCCGGCGCCGAGGCCATCCGGGTCCTGGACATCATCCTGGGACTGGCCCGGTGACATGAAGGACATCCTCCGGCTCCCCAACCTCCTGTCCCTGTCCCGCGTCCTGCTGACGCCGGTCTTCGTCCTCCTGATGGTCGAGCGGCGGCCGTGGGCGGCCTTCGCCGTCTTCGTCGCCGCCGGGCTCACCGACGCCCTCGACGGCTTCACGGCCCGGACGCTCAAGCTCAAGTCGGCGCTCGGCCTGTGGCTCGACCCGGTCGCCGACAAGGTCCTGCTGACGGCGGCCTTCGTCGTCCTGACCCTGCCCGCCCTGGCCAGGCCCAACACGCTCCCGCTGTGGCTGACGCTCCTCTGCGTCGGGCGCGACGTCGCCATCGCGGCCGGGGCCGTGCTCATCCTGGCCCTGCGGGGCAAGCGGACCTTTCCCCCGATGCTGGCCGGCAAGGCCAGCACGGTCTGCCAGGTCTTCCTGCTCTATTTCGTCCTCTACCTGAACGCCGCCGGCAGGTCGCCCGCGGTCTTGACGGGGTTCTACGTCCTGACGGCCGCCCTGGCCGTCGCGTCCTTCGTCCAGTACGCCGTCATCGGCGCCGGCATGCTCCGC
>CAZFBC010000335.1:0-2221 GCA_964517245.1 uncultured Eubacteriales bacterium
CCTGCAGGTCCGAGACCGAGAAATCCGGCGCCGGGACGGCGGCCTCCCCGGTCGTCCCGGTCTTGGCCGGGGAGCAGGCGACGGCGGCGGCCAGGGCCGCGGCCAGCAGCGTCAGGGCGAGCGTCCGGCTTAGTGTCGTTCTCATGCGCCGGCGAGCTTGAGCAGGCGCTCCCAGCGGGCGTCGATCTCGGCCTGGACCGCGGCGATCTGCTCGTCCTTCAGGTGCCGGAACCGCCCCTGGAGGCGGATGTAGTCTCCGACCGGCTTCCGGTCCTTGAGCTTGAGGTTCAGGGTGTACTTCTCGCCGTCCTCGATCTCGAAGAGCGGGAAATAGGCGTTCTGGACGGCCATCCGGGCCAGCTTGACGGTGTCCTCGGGCCGGCTCTTCCAGCCCGTCGGGCAGGGCGCGTAGACGTGGAAGAAGCGCGTCCCCCTGATGCCCTTGGCCTTTTTCATTTTCTTGACCAGATCCTCGGGATGCGAGACGCTGGCCGTGGCGATGTAGGGGATGCGGTGCGCGGCCATGATGGCCACGATGTCCTTCTTCGGCCGGTTCTTGAAGTGCTTGACCGGGGTCGTCGTCGTCCAGGCCCCGTACGGCGTCGCCGACGAGCGCTGGATGCCCGTGTTCATGTAGGCCTCGTTGTCGTAGCAGACGTAGATGATGTCGTCGTTCCGCTCGGCCGCGCCGGACAGGGCCTGGAGGCCGATGTCGAAGGTGCCGCCGTCGCCGGCCCAGGCCACGACCGTCGTCTCCGTGTCCCCGGTCATCTCCAGCCCGGCCTTGACGCCCGTCGCCGTCGACGCGGCCGTCTCGAACGCGCAGTGGTAGATGGGGCAATCCAGCGACGAGTAGGGGTAGGGCCCGTCGATGACCGCCCAGCAGCAGGCCGGGATGCAGAGGGCCGTCTTCTGGCCGAGGGCCTTGAGCATGTAGCGCATGGCCAGCGTCGCGCCGCAGCCCTGGCAGGCCAGGTGGCCGCAGGCCATCAGCTCCTCGGGCGGGAGCGTCAGGGTCATCTTCTTCTCTTTTTTCGTTGCGTCCGTCATTTCTTGACTCCGATCCAGACGATCTCTTCGTCCGCGCGGTCCTTGGCCAGGGCGTGGGCGGCCACTTCCTTGAACGAGTCCACGGTGATGTCGCGCCCGCCGAGCCCGGCCACGTAGCCGAGGACCGGCGGCGTCCCGTCCTGCCCGTAGAGGGCGGACTTCACTTCCTGGTAGAAGATGCCGTGGGCGCCGTACGAGCAGTTCCGGTCGACGACGGCCGCCTTCCCGACCTTGGCGAGGACCTCGCGGACCTTGGCGAAGGGGAAGGGGCGGAAGACCTTGATGCGCAGGTTCCCGGCCTTGACGCCGGACGCGCGCAGGTCGTCGACCGCGGCCCGGGCCGTGTAGCCGGCCGTCCCCGACGTGACGTACACGAAGTCGGCGTCGTCGCACCGGTAGGCGTCGACGAGGCCGAGATGGCGGCCGAAGATCTTCTCGTACTCGCGGCCGGTCGCCTCGATCAGGTCCGGCGCCCTCTCCATGTCCTTCTGGAGCCTGTAGCGGAGCTCCATGTAGTGCTCCGACCCGGTCAGCCCGCCGAAGGCCCGGGGCTCGGCCGGCGTCAGCTTGATCTCCGGCCGGAACGGCGGCAGGTACGTGTCGACCAGGCCCTGGTCGGGGACGTCGACGACCTCGTAGGTATGGGACAGGGCGAAGGCGTCGAGGATTACCATGGCGGGGATCATCAGCTTTTCGGAGACCTTGAAGGCCTGGATGACCGTGTCCACGACCTCCTGGTTCGAGGCGCAGTAGAACTGCATCCAGCCCGTGTCCCGCTGCGAGAGGCTGTCGTTCTGGTCGGCCCAGATCGACCAGCCCGGGGCCATGGACCTGTTGATGTTGCCCATGACGATGGGGTGGCGGCCGCCCGCGGCCCAGTGGAGCATCTCGTGCATGAGGGCCAGGCCCTGGGACGACGTGGCCGTGAACGACCGGGCCCCGGCGACCGACGAGCCGATGCACGCGGCCATGGCCGAGTGCTCGGATTCGACCTTGATGAACCGGGCGTCGAGCGCCCCGTCGGCGCACATCTCGGACAGCAGCTCGACGACCTGGGTCTGCGGCGTGATCGGGTAGGCGGCGATGACCTGCGAGCGGGCGAGCTTGGCCCCGTACGACAGGGCGTGGTTGCCCATGATGACTTTTTTCATTTCCGCTCCTCCACCATGAC
>CAZFBC010000336.1:0-2212 GCA_964517245.1 uncultured Eubacteriales bacterium
CGGCTCCAAGAGCTACTTCACGGTCGGCGAGCGCGAGGACTTCTACGGCGCCTGGTATGAAAAGAGCGACGCCGGGTTCGGCCACTGGTCGCGCTACGAGGACATGCCCGGCCGCAAGGTCTGGATCTGGGACCTCTCCCGTTCGGGCGGGATCTGGGTCGACCTCCTGACCGACTCCGACGGCCAGTACACCGAGCCCCAGGCCGGGAGGCTCCTCAACCAGTCCGACCACGGCGATTTCCCGCCGGGGTCGGCCGACCGCTGGCAGGAACAGTGGTTCCCCTACCGCGGCATCGGGCCGATGGCCGCGGCCTCGCCGCACGCCGTCCTGAGCGCGGCCCGCGAGGGCGGGACGCTGCGCCTCGGGCTCTTCCCGCTCCGGCCCGTCGCCGACGACCTCGTCGTCAGCGCGGCGGGAGCGGAGGTCCACCGCGAGCGCCTCGTCCTGGAGCCGGAACAGGTCTGGAAGAAGGACGTCGCCCTCGCCGGCGCGGCCACCGGCGCACAGGTCGAGGTCCGGCTCGGCGCCAAGCTCGTCTATGCGACCGAGCCCGGGGCCGACGACCTCGAACGGCCGCTCCGGTTCGGCGCGCCGTCGGGCGGCTCGGCCGAGGCCCTCTTCCTCCGGGCCAGGGGCCTCGAGCGCGAGCGGCGCCTGGCCGAGGCGCTCGACGGATACCTGGCCGCGATCGCCGCCGAACCCCTCCACGTCCGGGCCCTGGCCCGGGCGGCCGAGCTCTACACCCGCCGGGGCGAGCCGGCCCGGGCGCTCGAGACGGCCGGGCGGGCCCTGGCGGTCTCGATGTACGACGCCGAGGCCAGCTACGTCTACGCCGTCGCGGCCCGTCGCCTGGGGCGCCTCGTCGACGCCAAGGAGACGCTCGGTTGGGCGGCCCGCTCGCCCCAGTTCGAGGCCGTGGCCCGCGTCCAGTCGGCCGAGATCGCCGTCCTCGAAAGGGACTTCGACCGGGCGGCCGAACACGCCCTCGAGGCCCTCGCTTCCGACGACCTGAACATCGGCGCCCTCGAGGTCCTGGCCGTGGCCAGCCGCCTGGCCGGCCGCAAGCCGGCCTTCGACGGCGCCGTCGGCCGGCTCCTCGAGGCCGACCCGCTCGACCACCTGGCCCGGTTCGAGCGATACCTCCGCAGTCGCGACCCGAAGGACCTCGAGGCCTGCCGCTCGCTCGTCCGCAACGAGCTCCCGCACGAGACCTGGATCGAGATGGCCGCCTTCTACCACCGGCTCGGGCTCGACGCCGACGCGGTCGAGGCCCTCAGGGCCGCTCCCGCCCACGCGTCCGTCCTCTACTGGCTGGCCTACCTCCTGCGCGACACGGCGCCTGGGGAGAGCGCCGCGTGGCTCGACCGGGCATCGGCCGCCTCTCCCCTTCTCGTCTTCCCGTTCCGCGAGGAGGAGATAGCCGTCTTCTCCTGGGCCGTGGCCGCCCGCCTGGCGGATTGGAAACCCAAGTACTACCTGGCTCTCATCCTCTGGGGCAAGGGCCGGCTCGACGAGGCCCGGGACCTCTTCGAGATGGCCGAAGGGGCCGATTTCGCCCCCTTCCACATCGCCCGGGGCTCGTTCTTCGAGAGGAGCGACCCGGGCCGGGCCGCCGCCGACCACGCCCGGGCGGTCGAGCTCGATCCCGCGAGCTGGCGGGCCCGCCACGCCCGCACCGCCTTCCTGCTGCGGCAGGGACGGCCGGCCGAGGCCCTGGCCGCGGCCCGGCAGGCGGCGGCCGACTTCCCGGCCGAGGTCCCGCTCCAGGTCGATCTCGCCGAGGCCCTGCTCGCCGCCGGCGACCCCCGCGGCGCGGCGGCCGTCCTCGACGTCGTCGCCGCCCTGCCCTACGAGGGCGCGAGCGACGTCCACGGCCTCTACGTCCGGGCCCACGTCGGGATGGCTCTCGAGGCCATGAAAAAGGGGGCCTGGGCCGAGGCCATCCGGGCCCTCGAGCTCTCCAAGCTCTATCCGGAGAAGCTCGGCACCGGCGCCCCCTTCGACCCGGACTTCCGCATGCAGGATTATCTCATCGCGCTCTGCCTCGACCGGACCGGCGAGCAATCCAGAGCCGCGGCCCTGCGCGAGGCCATCCGCGACGACACCCTGGCCCATTGGGGCGAGCCCCGGCCCCACGACTATTTCGGCGGGCTGGTCCTCGAGAAGCTGGGTCGGAGGGAGGACCGGCTCAAGGCCCGCGAGCTCCTCGCC
>CAZFBC010000337.1:0-2183 GCA_964517245.1 uncultured Eubacteriales bacterium
CTTGCTCTGGAGCAACGTCCGGATCGCCCTGCGGCGTCTCCGGCTCCAGAAGGCCCACTCCCTTATCAACATCGGTGGCCTGGGCCTGGGCCTGACGACGTGCCTTCTCGTCTTCCTCTGGATCCAGGACGAGACGGGCTACGACCGCTTCCACGAGAAAGCGGCCTCTATCGCCCAGGTCTATAACTCGTTCGAACGGGGCGGGGGCCAGAGCATGGTCCACATGGGATCGTTCTATCCCTTGGCGGCCACGCTCAAGGCGGAGTGCCCGGAGATCGTCGAGGCCGCCCGGATCCAGGTGGAGAGGGGCCTGAACATCCGGGCGGAGGGCCAGACGTCCAACACGGACGCCGTGGCCCTGGCCGACCCGTCCGTGTTCGGGATCTTCACCTTCCCCTTCCTCCGCGGCGACGCGGCGACGGCCTTGGAGGACAAGTTCGCCGTCGTTCTCACGGAGCGCATGGCCCGCAAGTATTTCGGCGAGGGCGACCCGGTCGGGCGGACGCTCCGCGTCAACGGGGAATTCGACGTCCGGGTCAGCGCCGTGATCCGCGACGTCCCCGCCCAGTCCTCGCTCCGCTTCGACGCCGTCGTCCCGTTCGCCCTCCAGTTCGCGCCCTCGTTCGAGGAGCCGGCGCACTGGGGCGGCAACCCGCTCGAGACGTGGGTCCTCCTCTCCCCCGGCGCCGACCGGAGGTCCGTCGAGGAGAAGATCACGGCCATCGCCGCCCCGCATTTCGCAGAGGCGGCCGGACGGATCGACTTCCGCGTCCAACCGCTCCTTCGGAAAAGGCTGTACGCCCCCGACGGGACCGGCCTCATCCGGTCGATCCTCCTCTTCTCCGGGGCGGCCCTGTTCATCCTGGCCCTGGCCTGCGCCAACTTCACCAACCTCAGCACGGCCCGGGCGACGGCGCGGGCCAAGGAGATCGGGGTCCGCAAGGCCGCGGGCGCCCGGAAGTCCGACATCGTCAGGCAGTTCCTGGGCGAATCGCTGGCGACGGCCTTCCTGGCCCTCGTGGCGGCCGTCCTCCTCGTGGCCCTGCTCCTCCCCGCCTTCAACCGGATCGCGGGCAAGACACTGGCCTTCGAAGCCGTCCTCAGGCCCTCGAGCCTCGCCGGCTTCCTGGGGATCGCCCTTCTCGCCGGGCTGGCGGCCGGCGCCTACCCGGCCCTGGCCCTGTCGTCGTTCCAGGCCAGGAACGTCCTGGCCGGCCGCGCGGGGAGCGGGCTTCGCCACTCGGCCGGATTGAGGAAGGGGCTCGTCGTCTTCCAGTTCGCCCTGTCGCTCGTTCTCGTCCTGGGCACGGCGGTCGTCGGCCGCCAACTCGCTTTCATCAAGTCCAAGGACCTGGGCTTCGATCGCAACGACCTGGTCGTCCTGCGCTTGGGGCCTATCCTCGACTCGGGTTTCGAGAGCTTCAAGGCCGGGCTTCTCAACCGTCCCGGCATCGTCGGCGTGACGGCCGGGATGCAGAACCCCGTCAACATCGGCTCGACCGTCTTCGGCACGGCCCTCGACTGGCCGGGGAAGGATCCGGCCGCGAACGTGACCTTCAACTGGGACTATGTCGACTACGACTACTTCGAGACCCTGAAGACGTCGTTCGCCGCCGGGCGGCCGTTCTCGCGGGACTTCCCTTCCGACGCCCAGGGGGCCTTCGTCGTCAACGAGTCCGCGGCCCGGCTCATGGGGCTCGCCGCCCCCGTCGGACAGCGGATGCGGGTCTTCAAGCGGGAGGGCACGATCGTCGGGGTGGTCAAGGACTTCCACTTCCGGCCGCTGCGCGTGGCCATCCAGCCGATCGTCTTCGAGCTGCGGCCCTCGGCCAGGTCGTGGGCCTTCATCCGAGTCGCCCCGGGAACGGCGGCCGGGTCTCTCGCCATCATCACGGAGATGGTCAAGCGCCTCGACCCGGACACCGTGCCCCAGCCGGTCCTGTTCGACGACATGATGGTCCGGAGCCAGTACTTCGTGGAGCAGCGGATCTGGACGATCTCGAACTATCTCTCGGTCACGGCGGTCTTCATCGCCTGCATCGGCCTTCTCGGGCTGGCGTCGTTCCTGACGGAGCGGCGGACGAAGGAGATCGGCATCCGCAAGGTCATGGGCGCTTCGGCCTCGGGATTGACGATGGGACTGGCCCGCGAATTCCTGCTCTGGGTCGGCGCGGCGGTCGTCG
>CAZFBC010000338.1:0-2161 GCA_964517245.1 uncultured Eubacteriales bacterium
TGATTTACACTATATATATACGCAAATAAATTGAAAAAGTCAATAAGAATATTAAATAAATTAATATATTTGCCAAATTATTGATATAAAATGATTTTTAAGTCTCTGAACCCCCGATCGATGAGGGCCGGCCCCGGCTATCGATCCCTGCCGCTTCCGGCCTTGGCGGCCAGGTAGGATCGGTAGAGCTCGCCGATGTAGGGCGGATGCGCGAGGCTGCCGTC
Organism: uncultured Eubacteriales bacterium; assembly: GCA_964517245.1. Classification (GTDB taxonomy): domain Bacteria; phylum Acidobacteriota; class Aminicenantia; order Aminicenantales; family Saccharicenantaceae; genus RBG-16-66-30. The sequence continues at coordinate 225 of CAZFBC010000338.1, forward strand.
GTCGGGGCGGTAGGGCGCGAGGCGCAGGGAAGGCTCGCCGTCGCCGCCGGCCGAGCCCTGGCCCCCGGCGCTCTCGTGGAAGGAATTCATGAACAGGGGCTCGCCGTGCCTGTTGATGCAGGTGACGACGCCCTGGGGCGCGTATCCTTCCTCCGCGATGATATCCACGAGCGTGAAGCTCTTCTGCTTCGTGGACAGGGGCTGTTTGGCCCTCGGCTCGAGAAAGCTCCTCTGCCCTCCGCCTCCGCTTATGATCATCACGGTCCCGTCATGGGCCAAGGCCTGGAACCTGTGCAGGTGCCCGAAGAGGGCCAGGCGCACGTCGTAGCGGTCGAGAAGCTCGAGCAGCCGGTCCTCGTTCTTTCTCCTTTTGGCGAAAGGGAAATAGAGGCCTTTGAACAGTCCCTTGAACGGCCCGACCGGGAACTCGTGGGCCAGGAGGACCTTGTTCGAGGGGCGGCCGGCCTTGAGCTTCCCTTCGAGCCACTCCAGGCGCTCGTCCGTCAGTCCCCGCTGGTGGGCGCCCATGAACACGAACCGCAGGTTGCCGTGGTCGAACGAGAAGTCCGTATCGCCGATCAGGGCTTTCGAGACCGGCTCTCCGCCGTGGGCGATCTCGTGGTTCCCCATCAGGTGGATGATGGGGTGCGGATAATTCCTGATGGTCTCGAGATAATAGCTGTACTTGGGCAGGCCCGCGCTGAAATCGCCCAAATTGACGATGAACGCGGGGATCGGGTCGAGCTTCGATATTTCCGCCAGGATCTGCCTGAACGCGTAGTTATAGCTCGAGAGCGTGTCGCCCACGACCGCGAATCTGAGCCACCGCTCGTTCGGCCTTTGTCCGATCTCCCGGATGGCCTGGGCGTTCGACCTGATCAGCCCGTCGAGGCCGGCCCGGATCTCCTCGACGCTCGTTCGTTCCAGGATCGGGATGAAGGCCCGGCTCTTGCCGGGATAGGCGCAGCCGCCGAGCACGATCGCCGATGCCAGTGCCGCCGAGACTGCTGTTCGATTCACCGCATGGCCATGGTTCGAAGGGCCGATTCGGACCGTGTCCCTCGCGGATCCATCTTATCTCCCGGGCGCTCCAGCGTCAAACCGCCGGGCCGGCCGGCCGTCGACCAAGGCCTTGACCCGGCCGCTGAAGGATGCTAGCATGCGGGCATCATGGATCCTGGAGACGGGGTCTCAATGTCCATTCATGAAGAGGGGAAAAACATGAAGAAAGCGGCAGTGGTCTTCCTGTGTGTCGTGTGCGTCGCGGCGTTCGTCCCGCGGCAGGCGCAGGCCGAGGTCACCTTCGACCTGGGTCTCAAGGGGGGGGTATCCTTCGCCAACACCATGGAGGTGTGGGATGGGGTGAAGTACCCGACGACGTCCGCGCTCGTCGCGCCCGTCTTCGGGGTCTTCGTCACCATCAACCTGAACAAGATGTTCGCCTTCCAGCCCGAGGCCTACCTCCTGACCCAGGGCGGGATCTGGGAGGAGGATTTCGAGGGGACGATCTTCAAATGGGAACACGCGGCGAAATACATCCAAGTCCCGCTCCTGGCCAAGGTCCGCCTGGTCCAGGACAAGACGCTGACCCCCGTCCTGTTCGCCGGGCCCGCCGTGGATATCCTCGTCAGCGCCAAGGAGAAATTCTGGATCGACGACGTGCTGGAGTACGACGAGAGCTTCAAGGACTATCTCAAGACCCTCCATGTCGGCGCCGTTTTCGGTGGCGGCGTGGAATTCCAGATGGACAAGGTGATGCTCTCCCTTGATGTCCGCTACAACCTGGGCCTGATGAACACCATCAAGGACCCGGAGCCCGGCCAGTCCTACAAGTATCGGACCCTGATGGTCCTGGCCGGCGTGGGGTTCTAGCCCGAAGGGAAGCGCCTCTATTCGACTCGCCCGAGCTGGCCGCAGGCCGCCATGAGGGCCCGGCC
>CAZFBC010000339.1:0-245 GCA_964517245.1 uncultured Eubacteriales bacterium
AACCTAACCAACCAAGGGTGGTATTTCACCAACGGCTCCGCCGAAGCTAGCGCCCCGGCCTCGTCGCCTCCCACCTATCCTACACGTGGCAAGTCAAATCCCCATGCCAGGCTACAGTAAAGGTTCACAGGGTCTTTCCGTCTAACCATGGGTAATCGGCACCTTCCCCGATACTACAATTTCACCGAGCTCCGCGTCGAGACAGCGCCCAACTCGTTACACCTTTCGTGCAGGTCGGAACTTAC
>CAZFBC010000339.1:1186-2160 GCA_964517245.1 uncultured Eubacteriales bacterium
CTAAGCCAACCTCCTGGCTGTCTGTGCAGTCGTACTTCCTTTTCCACTTAGCCCGATCTTAGAGACCTTAGTCGACGGTCTGGGCTGTTCCCCTCTCGACGACGAACTTTATCGCCCGCCGTCTCACTCCCACCTCTTCTGTAACGGCATTCGGAGTTTGGTTGGGTTTGGTAGCCCGTAAAGACCCCTAGTCCATCCAGTGCTCTACCTCCGTTACATGCACGGTGAGGCTAACCCTAAAGCTATTTCGGGGAGTACCAGCTATCTCTGAGTTTGTTTAGCCTTTCACTCCTATCCACAGCTCATCAGTGCCTTTTTCATCAGACTACCGTTCGGCCCTCCACGCTGTGTTACCAGCGCTTCAGCCTGGCCATGGATAGATCACTCAGCTTCGGGTCTACGACGTGCAACTGGTCGCCCATTTGTGACTCGGTTTCCCTGCGGCTTCGGCACTTCGTATGCCTTAACCTCGCTGCACACCGTAACTCGCCGGTTCATTATGCAATAGGCACGCCATAAGGGATGTTGCCACCCCCTTTGACCGCTTGTAGGTCCACGGTTTCAGGTTCTCTTTCACTCCCCTCTCGGGGTTCTTTTCGCCTTTCCCTCACGGTACTGCTTCACTATCGGTAGCCGCTTCCGTATTTAGCCTTGGAAGGTGGTCCTCCCAGATTCCCGCAGGGTTTCTCGAGCCCCACGGTACTCAGGTACCTACCCCACGAAGCCTGCTTGTTTTCGCGTACGGGACTTTCACCCCCTGTGGTCGCCCTTCCCAGTGGCGTTCCGCTGACAAACAGGTTTTTGACTTCGCGGCCCCACGTGAATGAGACCCGGATAGGCCCTGCAACACCACCACCGCAACGGTTCACGCCTTGACACGGTGATGGTTTGGGCTGTTCCCCGTTCGCTCGCCGCTACTTGGGGAATCTCGTTTGATTCCTTTTCCTCCAGGTACTGAGATGGTTCAGTTCCCT
>CAZFBC010000340.1:0-2142 GCA_964517245.1 uncultured Eubacteriales bacterium
TCTCGCGGGGCCCCATGGCGGCGAGCTGGCGGCAGAGCTCCGACCCGATCGACCCGCCCGCTCCGGTGACCATGATGCGCTTGCCCCGGTAGGCTTTCGAGACTTCGGGCAGGTGCTTCTCCAGCTGGAAGACGCTCCGGCCGAGCAGGTCGTCGATGTTGATCTCCCTGATCTTGGTGATCTTGATATTCTCGTCGAGCATCTCGAAGAGGCCGGGAATGATCCTGACCTTGAGCCCCGCTTCCCGGCAGATCTCGACGATGCGGCGGATGTCCTTCGAAGACGCGTTGGCGATGGTGATGATGGCTTCGACCACCCCGTGGGCCCGGGCGATCCTGGGGATGTCCGATGTATCTCCGAGGACGAACACCCCCTGGATGCTCTTGCCCTTCAAGCGCGGATCGTCGTCCGCGAAGCCGACGACGAAGAGGCCCAGGTCCGTTCTCTGCTTGAGCTCCCGAAACACGATGTTGCCGGAGTCCCCGGCGCCGATGAGCAGGACGTTCCTGCGGGAGGTCCCGTTCCCGCCGCCGCGCCTCTCCCGGGACTCCGACTCGGCCGTCAGCCGCCGCAGCATCCTGACGCCCGACGTGCCCAGGACGATCAGGAGGAACTCGACGACGATCACGCTCACGGGCACCAGGAGAACGGGGGCCTTGGCGGGCGCGACATAACGCAGCGCGGCCAGGAGCGCCGTCAGGGGCAGCGCGGCCTTGACGAGCAGGAACGCGTCCCTGATGGAGACGTACCGCCAGACCATCGTATAGACCGAGAAAAGATGGAATAGCAGGATCCTGGCCACGATGACATAGAGCACCAGGACGAACATCTGGCTCAGGTAGCGGCCGGGCGGAAGCCCTTCGAACCTCACGAAATAGGCCGCGACCCAGGAAAAGCCGAAGACGACGACGTCGATGAGGACCTGGCTGGTCTTTCTGAACACTAATCTGCGCAACGAGAACATGACACCCTTATTCCCAAGGAAACGACGATTCCCTAACCCAGAGAGGATAGCGTTTATCCGCCTTTTTGGCAACCTTTGACGATGCCGGCGATGCGTTCCAGGTCCGCATCGGTCATCAGGGTCCCCGAAGGCAGGCACAGGCCTTTCTCGAAGAGATCCTCGCCGACCGCCCCTCCCCTGACGCGGCACTCCTGGAACACCGGCTGCAGGTGCATCGGCTTCCAGATGGGGCGGGATTCGATGTTCTCGGCCTCGAGGGCGAGCCGGACGGCCTCGCGGTCCGCCCCGAAGAGCCCGGGCGTGATCAGGACGACGGTCAGCCAGTGATTCGGCTCTCCCCCGGACGCGTCGGGCATGAACGCGATCCCCGGCACACCGCCCAAAGCGCTTTTGTAGAACGCCTTGATCCGCTTGCGCTTGGCGATCTTCCCGTCGAGCCCGGCCAGCTGGCCGCGGCCAACGGCCGCCAGGAGGTTGCTCATCCGGTAATTGAAGCCGATCTGGGAATGCTGATAGTGAGGGGCCGTGTCCCGGGCCTGGGTGGCCAGGAACTTGGCCCGCCGGACCGGTTCCGGATCGTCGGAGACCAGCATCCCCCCGCCCGACGTCGTGATGATCTTGTTGCCGTTGAAGGAATAGACGCCCATGGCCCCGAACTTGCCCGCGGCCCGGCCCCGATAGGTGGCGCCCAGCGCCTCGGCGGCGTCCTCGACGACGGGGACGCCGTATTCGGCGCAGATGGGCATGATCCGGCCGTGGTCCGCGCATTGGCCGTAAAGGTCGACAACGATGACGGCCTTCGGCAGGCGGCCTCTTTTCCGGCCGGCCTCGAGCTCCGCGGCCAGAAGCTCCGGGTCCATGTTCCATGTCCCGCGGTCGCAGTCGATGAAGACGGGGGTCGCGCCCAGGTAGGCGATGGCGTTGGCGCTGGCGGCGAAGGTGAGGTCCGAACAGACGACCTCGTCGCCGGGCCCGACGCCCAGCATGAGCAGGGCCAGGTGGAGGGCCGCCGTGCCGCTCGAGAGCGCCGCCGCGTATCCCAGCCCGGTCTTCGCGCAGATCTCGGCCTCGAAGGCGTTCACCTGAGGGCCGAGGGTGGTGATCCAGTTCGAGTCGAAGGCCTCGAGCAGCAGCTCTCTCTCGTTCCCGTCGAGATGGGGCGGCGAGAGGAAGATGCG
>CAZFBC010000341.1:0-2131 GCA_964517245.1 uncultured Eubacteriales bacterium
GTCCATGTCGTGGATCCGGATGGAGCCCCCGCCGACCTCCGTGCCGTTGAGGACCAGGTCGTAGGCCTTGGCCCGGACCTTGCCGGGGCTGGTTTCGAGGAGCGGCAGGTCCTCCTCGTAAGGCGAGGTGAAGGGGTGGTGCATCGAGACGAAGCGCTTCTCCTCCTCGCTCCACTCGAAGAGCGGGAAGTCGACGACCCAGCAGAACTCGAGCCGGTCGCGCCGGGCCGCGTCCTCGACGGGCCAGGTCCGGCGGATCTCGCCGAGGGCCCTGAGGGCGGTGTCCTTCCTGTCGGCGACGAGCAGGGCCAGGTCGGCGTCGGCGCCGCCGAGGGCCGCCCAGACCCGCTCGTAGTCGGCCTCGGCCGTTTTGAGCGACGACTTCCAGCCGTCCTGCCTCTTGATCCAGACGAGACCCCTGGCCCCGAGCGCCTTGGCCTTGTCGACGAGCTTGTCGAGCTGGCCCCTGGACAGGCTCCCGGCGCCGGGAATGAGCAGGCCCTTGATCTCGCTCCCGGCGGCGACGGCGTTCTTCAGGACCTCGGACGAGCCGCCCCGGCCTTCGGCGGTCAGGTCCCGCATCTCGAGCGCCACCCGCAGGTCGGGCTTGTCCGAGCCGTACTTCTCCATGGCCTCGGCGTAGGCCAGGCGGGGGAAGGGCCGCTCGACCTTGCGGCCGACGAGAGCGAACAGGGCCTCCATGAGCCCCTCGTTGAGGGCGAAGAAATCGTCGCGGTCGATGAAGCTCGTCTCGATGTCGATCTGGGTGAACTCGAGCTGGCGGTCGGCCCGCAGGGCCTCGTCCCGGAAACAGCGGACGATCTGGAAATAGCGGTCGAAGCCGGCGACCATGAGCGTCTGCTTGAACTGCTGGGGCGACTGGGGCAGGGCGTAGAACCGGCCCTTGCAGGCGCGGCTCGGGACGAGGAAGTCCCGCGCCCCCTCGGGCGTGGGGTTGGCCAGGATGGGCGTCTCGATCTCGAGGTAGCCGTGCCCGCTCATGTAGTTGCGGACGGCCAGGGCGGCCTCGTGCCGCAGGCGGATATGGCGCTGCATCCTGGGCCGGCGGAGGTCGAGGTAGCGGTACTTCAGGCGCAGCTCCTCGGAGGCCTGGGGCGGGTCGGCGACGACGAAGGGCGGCACCTTGGAGGCGGCGAAGACGCGGAGCCCGGCGGCCTCGACCTCGACCTCGCCCGTGGGGATGTCCCTGTTGACGGCCGAGCGGCGGCGGACGATGCCCCGGACCCCGACGACGAACTCGTTGCGCAGCTTCTTGGCCTCCCCGGCGAGCTCGGGCCGGTCGGACTGGAAGACGACCTGGATCAATCCTTCGCGATCGCGCAGATCGACGAAGACGAGATGGCCCATGTCGCGGGTCTTGTGGACCCAGCCGCAGAGGACGACCTCGCGGCCCTCGTCGGCGGCGCGCAGGGCGCCGCAGTAGTCGGTGCGCTTCAAAGGCGTGCCGGTCTCGGTGGCGTTGGTCATGGATGTCCCCGAAAGGTCAGGTGTTCCGGAGGAGGGCCAGGATCTCCTCCCGGGTGCCGTCGACCTGGCGGCCGGTGGCCATCTCCTTGAGGCCGAAGCGGCCCCGCTTCATCTCGTCCTCGCCGACGATGAGCACCCAGCCCGCCTGGAGCCTGTTGGCCCGGCCGAAGTGGGCCTTCATGCCCCGGTCCTTGAACTCGACCAGGCATTCGACCCCGTTGGCCCGGAAGAAGCGGGCCAGCTCCAGGCCGGTCCTCCTGGCTTCCCCGCCGAGGTAGGCGAGGTAGAGGGGGTGCCTGGGCGGGACGGCCGGCTCGGCGACGGCCAGGACCCGTTCCATGCCCATGGCGAACCCGATGCCGCAGATGTCGGGCCCGCCGAAGTCCTTCATCATGTCGTCGTAGCGGCCGCCGCCGAGAAGGGCGTTCTGGGCGCCGAGGCCCGGGACGACGATCTCGAAGGTCGTCTTCGTGTAGTAATCGAGGCCGCGGACGAGGCGCGGCTCCACGCGGTGGGGTATGGCGTACAGGTCGAGCAGGGCGGTGAGCCGGCCGAAATGCTCCGCGCACTCCGCGCAGAGGAAGGCCTGGATGAGGGGGAAGGACCGGGCCGCGGCCTGGCAGGCCTCGACCTTGCAGTCGAA
>CAZFBC010000342.1:0-2121 GCA_964517245.1 uncultured Eubacteriales bacterium
GCCAGGTCGTTCCAGACGATGACCATGGCGATGCAGCGGGCCAGGCCGATCATGATCAGGCCGTACATGTATTCGGGCTTGTCGCGAAGGAAGATGACGGCCAGGGCGAACATCAGCAGGGGCCCGATGATCCAGTTCTGGACGAGCGAGAGCGTCAGGATCCTGACGTTCTTGAAAACGTCGCCGAGCTCCTCGTACTTCACCTTGGCCAGCGGCGGGTACATCATCAGGATGAGCCCGACGGCGATGGGGATGTTGGTCGTTCCAGTCTGGAACCGGTTGATGAAGCCGACGACGGCCGGGACGAGGTAGCCCAGCCCGACGCCGACGGCCATGGCCAGGAATATCCAGACGGTCAGATATCTGTCGAGAAACTTGAGTCGCGGGTTTCCGGGGGTCATGGAGGTCCTCCTTTCCGAGCGGTCAAGGCCCCAAGAGGAAATACGCGCCGATGGCTATGATCAGGACACCGGCGATCTTCTGAAGGACGCCGTGGGCCGTCCGCAGGCCCTTCGACTCGAGGAGCGACTTGGCCGCTCCCACGGACGTCCCGGCGGCCAGCACCAGGGCCGAATGCCCCAGCGCGTAAACGAAGAGCAGAAAGCCTCCGTAGAGGACGCTCCCCTTCTCCGCCACGAAAGCCAGGAGGACGGCCAGGATGGGCACGGCGCACGGCGTCGAGACGACGCCGAAGAGCAGGCCCAGCAGGAAGGCGCCGATAGACCCCTGCTTTTTGACCCTGAGCCCGGCGGGCACGGGGAAGTTCCATTTCAGCAACCCGAGGAGGTGGAGCCCCATCAGCAGACAGACCGCCGCGACGAGATACTTCCAGAACGGACCGACATTGCCGAACATCCGTCCCATAAGAGCGGAGATGAGCCCGAGCACGGTGAAGGTGACGGCCAGGCCCAGGACGAAAAAGAGCGAGAAGACGAGCGAGCGCTTGAGCGTCGTCGTCTCCTTGTTCCCGGCGACGACGCCCATCAAGAGCGGGACCATGGCCAGGACACAGGGATTGAGGGCCGTCGTCACGCCGCCGAGGAAGACGGCGACGATCGCCAGCCAGGGATTGGACTGCAGGAGCGCGGAAACGTCGCCGAACAGGCTCTCCATCTCCCCTCCGCTCAGCCGATGCCGTGCTTCTTCAGCAGCTCGAGGATCTCCTCCTTGGCGAAGAAGCCGACGTGGCGGAAGATCTCCTGTCCCTTTTGGTCCACGAAGACCTGGGTCGGGATGAGCTGGATGCGGTACTTCATCGCCGGGGCTGCGACCTTCCAGACGTCGTAGAAGACGACCTGGACCCGGTCCGGGAACATGGCGGCGATCTCCTTCATGACCGGCTGCATCTGCTTGCAGGGGATGCAGCGGTCGGCCCCGAGCTCCAGGAAGGAGATCTGGAATTTCGAGAAATCGATGTCCAGCCGGTCCGTGACCAGGACCTCGCCCTTGACCGCATGGATCGGAGCCTGGGGCTGGCCGGCCGGCACGCCCCGCGAGGCCGGAGGCGCCGGAGGGGAGGGATCGCGGTCCGCGCGGGATTCGTTCCCGCATCCGACCGCCAGGATCATGGCCAAGAGCGAGGCCGCGAGAGTCAGGCTATTTCGACGCATGGCCGGAACCCCTTTTCATTTCGACGCCTCCTGGATCCAGGCCTTGATCTCTTCGAGGCGCGGGATCTTGCCCGAGCACACGACCTTGCCGTCGATGACGAGACCCGGCGTGCTCAGGATGTCGTAGGCCATGATCTTCTTGATATCCGAGACCTTCTCGACGTCCGCGGCGACGCCCAGCTCGGCCAGGGCGTTGATGGTCCTTTTCTCCACTTCGTGGCAGCGCGGGCAACCCGGCCCCAGGATGACGATCTTCATGTCATTCCTCCTTCTTTACGATTTTCTTGGACGAACCCTTTGTCGGCCTGTTCCCGCCGCGCTTGCTCATCCTCCACAAGCCAAAAGCGAGGAAGACCAGGACCATGAACAGGTACAGGGCCATCGTCCAAATGTTCGCCCCGTCCTTGAGAGCGCCATAGATCAGGCCGGCGATCGTGCTGAAGAGGGCGACCCAGAAGACGTAGACCCAGGCCTTGGCCTTGCCGATGATGGCCGAGATCATGAGGATGCT